>NZ_AHBC01000027.1:0-233806 GCF_000236625.2 Halomonas sp. GFAJ-1 | reverse complement strand
GAGTGGGTTGACTGGTTCAACAATCGCCGACTACTGGAACCCATCGGAAACGTTCCACCAGCAGAACGAGAAAGGACGTATTATCGTCAACTGGAGGAGTCGGGTGAAGCTGCCTGACTCAAACAAACCGGTCTCCGGAATAACCGGGGCGGTTCAGGGCATCCTGCCATCCTTGGAAAAACAAGTTAGCTTCACCATGGCTAGGCTTGCGCGGCTGGTCAGCCATATTGCGGTTCCATAACCGGCTATGATGGGCACACACATTGCGTAAATAGTTCAAGCTGCGAAGCCAGGAAGCGAATACGCGCCCATTGCTAATACCATAGCGCGCTGCAATAGCATCCTGCTCCTGTTCACGCATTCCACCGAACAGATGGGAAAGCGTACCGAAGTCCCACACTTCACTGGCTATCCATATCGGCAACGGTAACCCGTACTTCTTTTTATGGTGCTCAATAAACGTTTCCCGAGAACGGTTAATTAAGCGCGCATGATTTTCCTGCCATTTATGCAAAGGCGTGACGCCTGTTTTCTGGTCAATCGTATAGGCGAACGCATCATGCAATAGTTCAGGGTTCAAATAAGCATACGGATCTAGCCGCCCCAGCGTATGGGCGATGTCTACCCGCAGCGCCACTTCGATACGCTCAAGGCCATCCAGTGCCAGTAGGCGTAACCGCTTATCGAATACGTAAAGGTCGAAGGCTTGCTGAAAGGTGGTGCCGTGCTTAAACGTGTCTAACGCTAGGTAGTCCGTTTTGCCTTTTTTGAGCAGCCGCTTACCATTTTTATTTAAAGGGGTGCATACGCCTGAGCGCTGACGAAAAGCAAACCAATACCCACTCAACCGGTAATAGCCAATCCGTTGGAGATGCGCCAGCGCGCGCTGGTCGTCTGTCACCGTTAGGCCACGATCTTTTAGCTGCTGCAGTTGCTCCAAGTGGCTGAGCCAGGGCTTGGTGTAGTCGGTCATCCTTCCAGTGCCCCTTCCACCACCGCTCCCGCCAGCTGGCAGCGTGTGCTACTGGCCTGGTTTAGGCGTTCCTTGAGTTGGTCGCAGAGGGCCATCAGCTCATCGACTTTCTGGACTATTCGGCGTTGTTCTTCGAGTGGTGGCAAGAATATAGGTAGTGACCAAAGCTTTTCTGAAATTAGCTTGCATGTGCCATGAGATGATCGGTCAACAAGACCTACTACCTTATGTTTTGATGCCTGTAGGTATAAAAGTAGGTATTTGCTGATTTTATCAGGCGGTGTTAGTGCCTTCATATCTTGGTTAATTGTTATTTCACATCCAGTGATCGCAACTGGGAAGGAGTGAGCCAAAATCATTCCCCGAACAACCATAATTAGGCTATTTTCAGGCACTAGCTTTAAGTTTGATTGGCTCAGTGCATGCTCGGTAACTCTTATCTGGGAATCTATTATTAGATGGAACTTCATGTCTTTTGGTGATACCCAAGGAATGCTTCCATTCCAAAATTCACTTTTGGACTTTGTAGGCGTAGATCCACCTACAACTGTTCCTAGATTACCCAACGAAACCTCAGCCCACCCATTCAAAGAACAAGACTTGCTAGTAATGTAATGCTGCTTGAGCAGATTTATCACTGGTTCATCCCCCGCATCCTGCTCCACCAGCTGCCCCATCACTGCCAGTTGCAGAATGGTTTGCTTGAGCTTGTCGATGCTTTGATCGGTGGTAAACAGCGTATCGAAGTGCTCGGCCAGGCGCGCCCAATTGTCGGCCAGTTCGGTGGCGTTGTTGGATTGGGTCAGAGTGCCAAGTAGTGTATCTACGAGGGTTTCGTGGGCGTCGAGCTGGTCGCTGGTTTGCTGTTCCAGCCGGTCACAGAGGGCCATCAGTTCATCGACTTTCTGGACGATGCGGTGTTGTTCTTCCTCTGGGGGAAGCGGAACCAATATCTGAGCCAAAGATGTTGCGTTGAGCGTGTTGCCCATAATTGCGCGTTTGGTGTTACCGCCGAGAGCAAGCATTGGCATGACTTTGAAAAGGTAGTCCCGGCTCACTCCGTTAAAGGGGAAAATCGAGATGATAGCTTCGTTGTGATAAGCCGGTACTTCGGTGATAGATACCTTCCCGACAGTAAGCTTAAAACTCATCAAAATGGTGCCGGGCGCAATAGGTTGTAACCTGAAGACTTCATCGGCTGCTGTTTGTGTGACCGCTTTTGCGGTGCTCCAAATAGTACCGTTATGATTCAAGTCAGCAATACTTACCCACGGTATTCCTGAATCAACCACGGCCCAGAATTTAGGGTCTTTGGTGGAGGGAGTTTTTCCGGGATTGTAGCTGGCAACGTCTGGGAGAGTAGCCCAGCTCCAGCTAGCTGGAATTTCAAATGGTTTTTCTATGCCTTCAGCTGAAATGGTTTTCTTTTGCCTCCGAATTTTACCTTCTCTGACAAGTTGTTCCCGTAAGGCTATGGTTTTGCTAAGTAGTCGTGTTGCGGGCTCATCATTAGGATCTTGCTCCACCAGCTTCCCGCGCACCGCCAGTTCCAGAATCAGCTCCCGTAGCTTCTTGATACCAGTCAGCTCAACCTTGCCGTTGCTCCCCCGGCCTGCCGTGGATTTCTGAGTGACGGCTTGCGTCCATAGATCCAGATGCTCGGTGATCAGTTTATGCGCGCTCATACCGGCTCCCCTGCATCACGGGTGAGCGCATCACTCAGGATGGTTTTCAGCTGGTCGCGTAGCTGCTGAATTTCCGCCTGCTGCTGTTGATACTGGGCCATCAGTTCCTCCGGGTCGTGGGTGATGGTTTCCCCCTGCCAGGGGTTCTTGATATCCAGGTTGTAGTTACGCGCCTTGATCTCATCGATCGAGACCTTCCAGGCCTGATGGGTCTCCTCACGGCTGGCAAAGCCATCGTCTTCATCGCCCCACCAGTCGATTTCTGTCTGGAACTCGGCAAACTTCATCGGACGGGTTTTGCTGTAGTTCTTATAGCCTTCCGGGTAGGGGTGTTCGTAATACCAGATATGTTCGGTCGGCTGGCCCTTGGTGAAGAACAGCAGGTTGGTCTTGATGCCGGTGTAGGGGTTAAACACGCCGTTGGGCAGGCGCACGATGGTGTGCAGGTTGCACTCCTCCAGCAGCTTTTCTTTCAGGCGGGTTTTCATGCCCTCGCCAAACAGAAAGCCATCCGGAAGCACCACAGCGGCGCGGCCGGTGTTTTTCAGCAGCTGGATAAACAGCGTCATGAACAGGTCAGCGGTTTCCCGGGTGCGGAAAGCGCTGGGGAAGTTGGTTTCAATGCCATCTTCTTCCATGCCACCAAACGGCGGGTTGGCCACAATCACATCCACCCGCTCTTTCGGCCCCCAATCGCGCAGCGGGCGGGCAAGGGTGTTGTCGTGGCGGATCTGGTTGGGCACTTCAATGCCATGCAGAATCATGTTGGTAGTGGCCAGCAGGTGCGGCAGCGGCTTTTTCTCAACCCCGTGAATGCTGTTCTGCAGGGTCTGTTCATCCTGCGGCGTTTTCACGTAATGGCGGCGCTTGTGCTCAATGGTGCAAGTTAAAAACCCACCGGTGCCGCAGGCCGGGTCCATCACGCTTTCTTCAAGCTTCGGGTCAACGCGGTTAACCATAAATTCGGTCACCGCCCGCGGGGTGTAGAACTCACCGGCGTTGCCCGCGCTTTGCAGGTCTTTGAGGATCTGTTCGTAGAGTTCGCCCAGCTCGTGGCGCTCGGCGGACTTGTTGAAGTCGACGCCGCTCTGCAGGCGGTTGATCACCTGGCGCATCAGCTGGCCAGACTTCATGTAGTTATAGGCATCCTCGAATACATTGCGAATCACCACACCGCGAATATCGTCGCCCTGGGGCTGTAGCTGCTGCAGGCCGGGGAAGAGGGTGTTATCGATAAAATCCTTGAGTTCGTCACCGGTCATGCCTTCCGGGTCGGCGGCCCAGTTCCTCCAGCGCAGCGGCTCGGGGATAGGCGAGCGGTAGTAGTCGTTAAGGGCTTCCCACTCTTTTTCACGGTCATCGAAGATCTTCAGGAAAAGCAGCCAGACCAGCTGGCCTATTCGCTGGGCGTCGCCGTCAACGCCCACGTCTTTACGCATGATGTCCTGAATCGATTTGATGGTGGTGCTGATTGACATGGTGAGGTGTATTCCGTTGGCGTATTAATCACGGCCTGCACAAGGGCAGGCCGCCAGGAAAAAGGCAATGGTATCAGGCGGGCGTTTGGTAAAGGGCCTCTTCTAGTTCATGCAACGCCTTTTCGTACTTAGGCTTGCCGCCGAACGCATCGAAGAGTTCCAGTACAGAGCCGATTTGGTTGAAAGGCGCCATGGTGAGCACGCTGTTATCTTCGATGGGGGTTATACCGGCATCGGCGTATTTATCCACCAGGGATTCAAGCACCTGCCGGGCCTGGCCTTCGTAGCGGTTGAAGATATCGCGCTTTCTTACCTGTTCGGCGCGTTCGCGGCGAGTTAGCGGCGGGCGGTCGAAGGCGATATGGCAGATCACATCGAAGGGGTCGGGCTCTTCCCCCCATTGCTGGCCCAGCTCGGCGACCAGGGCATCCCAGAAGATGCCTTCCTCGGCCAGTTCATCGAGGATCGCCTGCTTGCGCTCGGCATCCTGCCAGCGGCTCAGAAACGCATCCAGCGAGGCGAACTGGGCTTTCACCTGTTTTCGGGTGTAGTCACGCAGGCTTTCGGTGATCAACTTGCCATCCGCCCCCAGGTATTGAACACGTTCGGCAACAATACTGACCTCAACGTCATCCACCACATATTTGCGCCGGGGCTCCGGCCCTTCGGGGGTGCCCATATCTCCCGTATCGTCGGATTCCCAGGTGGCGTTGTCGTCTACCTCGTACTCGGCCCAGTCGGTCTCGACGCCTTCTGCGGCGGTGTCTGCTGTATCTTGTGAGTCTGCCTGTTCTTCATCTAATGCGCCGTCTTGTTCATCCTCCGGCACGATGGGGGCATCATCGGCATAGGGCTGGTAGACCTGCACCGGCTCGCCATCGAAATCGGGGTCGGCAAACAGCTCGGTGGCTTTCTTGAAATCCAGAATGGTAAACCAGTGCTTGTGGTAGTCGTCGTTGATGCGGGTGCCCCGGCCAATAATCTGCTTGAACTCGGTCATCGACTGGATGCGCTGATCGAGCACAATCAGCTTGCAGGTCTGGGCATCCACGCCGGTGGTCATCAGCTTGCTGGTGGTAGCAATCACCGGGTAGCGCTCTTCCGGATTGATGAAGTTATCCAGTTCGGCCTTACCTTCCTGCTCGTCGCCGGTAATGCGCATGATGTATTTGCGGTTCTCGGCTACCCGCTTGGGGTTGGCGTTGACCAGCGCTTGGCGCATGCGCTCGGCGTGATCGATATCCTCACAGAAGACGATGGTTTTCTGGAAAGGGTCGGTGCTTTCCAGCAGCTCGGTAATTTTGGCGGCTACCAGGGTGGTGCGCTTTTCCAGCACCAGCTGTTTATCAAAATCCTTCTGGTTGTAGATGCGGTCTTCAATCTCCTGGCCGAGTTTATCCCGCTGGCCTTTGCTGGGCCGCCAGCCTTGCAGGTCTTTGTCGATATCCACCCGCACTACTTTGTAGGGGGCCAGAAAGCCATCCTCAATGCCCTGCTTAAGGGAGTAGGTGTAAAGCGGCGCGCCGAAGTAGTCGATGTTGGAGACTTCTTTGGTTTCTTTGGGCGTGGCGGTCAGGCCAATATGTGTTGCCGCGCTGAAGTAATCGAGAATCTTGCGCCAGGCGGAGTCTTCCGCTGCGCTGCCCCGGTGGCACTCGTCAATTACAATCAGGTCGAAGAAGTCCGGCGAGAACTGCTTGTAGATGTTCTGCTCTTCTTCGCTGCCGGTCACCGCTTGATAGAGCGAGAGGTAGATTTCGTAGGAGGCATCCACCGTGCGGTTAGTGACCTTGGTCATCGCCTGACCAAAGGGTTTGAAGTCGTTGTTCTTGGTTTGGTCGACCAGGATATTGCGGTCCGCCAGGAACAGGATTCGCTTCTTCTGGCGCGACTTCCACAGCCGCCAAATGATCTGAAAAGCGGTAAACGTCTTGCCGGTACCGGTGGCCATCACCAGTAGAATACGATTCTGCCCCCGCGCCACGGCTTCCACCGTGCGGTTAATTGCCACCCTCTGGTAATAACGCGGGGTGCGGCCACTGCCGTCATCGTAATAGGGCTGCTCAACCACCGGGCGGGCAGCGGGCTGAATGCCTTTGTACTGGCAGTAGCGCTCCCATAGCTCATCAGGCGAAGGAAACTCAGCCAGGGTTAGAGTGGTTTCGGTTTGCCCACCCAGCCCGGTGCGGTCGTGGAACAGGAAGCCGTCGCCATTGCTTGAAAACACAAAAGGCACATCCAGCGCATCGCTGTAAGCCAGTGCCTGCTGCATGCCATCGCCCAGGCTGTGCTTGTTATCCTTGGCTTCTATCACCGCAATCGGCTGGTTTTTCTGGAAGCTCAGCAGGTAATCTGCCCGACGCTTTTTACCCCGGGTATGCAGCCGCCCGCGCACGATAATCCGCCCAGCGGTAAAGGTCACCTCCTCGCGGATTTGTGTTTGGATATCCCACCCCGCCTGCACCAAGGCTGGCGTAATGAACTTGGTGCAAATATCGCGTTCGCTGAGGGCCTTCTTATCCATGGCAGCATCCTGCTTATCTGGCGGGTGAGCTTATGAGTACTAGCTTACGATACTCAGCCGACTTAAGCATCTTGTGCTAAGTGGACGTAGAGAATATCGATAGTCGTACTCACGCGCGACACACCGGCGAGCAGAATGCTCATAAGTGTGTGACACATCCGTGTCAGATAAAGGCTAAAGGTCAACGGCTAAGTAGCAGGGTTTGAAGACAATATTGGCAGGCGTGGCACATGGATGACACAGATTTGACACAGACAAAACAAAAGGGCCTACGCGTTAACGTAAGCCCTTGATATATTTGGCGCGCCCGGCAGGAATTGAACCTGCGACCTTCGGCTTCGGAGGCCGGTTTTAGTAGCGTGCTTTTACTTTCCCTTTATTGCAATAAGCAAAATAAATATCATTAAAAACAAAAACTTAAACAAAAAGACAACGGAAACTATTTCTTCGCCGTCACACCAATTAACGCCACTATGTGGCTTTTATGGTCACAATCTTGGCACATACCGTGACTTTTGCGCGTCCTGGTTTTTACCAAATTTGACCTTTGGCCAACGCGAAATATGTGCTCGCTTTAATAATTTGGCAACGCGCAAAATGCGAGCAGCGGCCGCTGCAAAAAACGGAGCAGCATACGCGCAACCTGCCCTTATAGCCAACATGCTAAACTGCCCAGTGATTGATCGGTTCAGCCTTGGAGGCCAGCATGCCATCTGCCCATCGTCGTAAGTTGCCTATCGGTATTCAAACCTTTTCGGATATTCGAGAAGGCGGCTATTACTACGTCGATAAAACGCCGTTTATTGAAAAGCTGGCGAACCAAAATAAGTACTATTTTCTCTCCCGCCCGCGCCGTTTTGGCAAAAGCCTGCTATTGGATACCCTGGGCTGCCTGTTTGAGGGTCGCGAAACACTATTTGAAGGGCTATATATTCACGATAAGTGGGACTGGCAGCAGCGCCACCCAGTGGTGCGCTTAAGCTTTGGCAGCGGTGTGATGCAGAATCGCCAAGAGCTGGATGTGCGTATCCGCGACCAGTTGCGCACCGAGCGCGAGCGCCTGGGGCTAACGCTCACCTACGATACCGATATTGCCGGCGAGTTTGAGCAGCTTATTCGCCAAGCACACTCACACTACGGCCAGCGCGTCGTGGTACTGATCGACGAGTACGATAAACCTATCCTGGACAATATTCTCGATGGCGATAGGGCACGTGAACTGCGTGAGGGGCTAAAAAACCTGTATAGCGTGCTGAAAGATGCTGACCCCCACCTGCACTTTGTGCTGCTCACCGGCGTGTCCAAGTTCAGCAAAGTCAGCCTGTTTTCAGGGCTAAACAACCTGCGCGACATCACCCTCTCTTCCGACTATGCCGCTATCTGTGGCTATACCGACCACGATGTGGATACGGTGTTTGCGCCAGAGCTACCTGGGCTTGACCGTGACGAAATCCGTCGCTGGTACAACGGCTACCGCTGGGGCGGGCAAGATGTACCTAGCGTTTATAATCCGTTTGATGTGTTGTTATTGCTAGAAGAGCGGACATTCAGCCCTTACTGGTTTGAAAGCGCCACCCCTACATTTTTAATTGACCTGTTGAAGAAACGCGGGGTATTTACGCCGCAACTCGACACGCTTCAAGCCAAAGCGCAGCTATTAGGACGCTTCGATGTGGATGACATCGCCACCGAAGCACTGCTGTTCCAGACGGGTTATATCACCATCAAAGACGTACAAGAGCCCATGATCGGCTATCGGATTTACTCGCTCAGTTTTCCCAACCGAGAAGTAGAAAGTAGCCTAAACGAATTTCTACTGCCCGTGTTGGGCATCCAGCACAGCGAAGCCCAGATCTATCAACTAGCACTGTTTGACGTGCTGCTGGAACATGATCTAGCGGGATTAGAAAACCACCTTAAAGCGCTTTATGCCGGTTTACCCCACGACTGGTACCGCAACAACCCTATCGCCCAATATGAAGGCCATTATGCCAGCGTCTTTTACAGCCACTTCGCCGCACTGGGTGTGAATGTGACAGTAGAAGACGCCAGCCACCACGGCAAAGTGGATATGAGCGTCGATTTTAACGGCCACATCTACCTCTTTGAGTTCAAAGTGGTGGAGCAGCTGCCCGAAGGCAAAGCGCTAGAGCAAATCAAAGCCAAGGGTTACGCTGATAAACACCGTGCCAGCGGCAAGCCCATTCATTTGGTGGGCGTGGAGTTCTCAAGTGTTCAGCGGCAGATCGTGGCGTTTGAGGTGGAGACGCTGTAGCACGCTGCTACTTATTTATAGTCCCTTGCTTAAGCGCAACGAAAGAACTGGCCAAGAGGGCCGGCCGGTTAACAAAATCTCAATAGCCGCATCTTAAGCTTGTCTCCAAATGCTGCCTTTCCTGTACCTGAGCCGGGGCCATATATAGCAGGGCATATTTATTGCTCCATGCAGCTATCAAACGATAAAAACGCACTGCCTGATCTTAATCTCGAAGCGCGTTGTCACCGTTTGTATATCAGTCTCAGGCTATTCTGGTTGATCATGCCTATCACGGCCGCACGCTTAGACTACCCTGCCATCACGGCTTCATCTTGATCGATTTCACACCCATAGTCATTTATCCGATCCTATGGGTATGAAGATCGTGCATAGAGAGGCGTTTTAGTAAATAACAGATCACTGGCTTCTTGATCGAAACCGAAGCGCAACTGCCTAACAAGGAGATATGCCGTCGGTACGGCTTATCAGGTTCTCACGTGGCCAGTTCAATCCTTCCCTGTCCCCGCGCCAAAATTTTTGCATTAGCGTGTGCGCGGAGGACGATATCGGAGCGGCCTGTCTTTTAAGCCAGACTGGCTCGCAGGCGATGAAGCTCGGGGAGGCACCAGCGCTCGCCGCTCGTCCGAACTATTGCGAAAGCCTGACATAAGGCGTTCATTCCTGCGACTGAATAGTCCATTCTCCCCGCAACCTCTGCGGCGAGTCCGTGGCAAAAGGGTAGAGTGATCTTGACGCCCATTGCATTGAAGGCCGAGAGACCCTCCTCAACCTAATCGACCAACGCAACCCGCTGCGCGCCTGCCATTCGCTGGTCAGCCAGCTACGTACCCTGGTACTGGAAGGGCTGGATCAATCTCAGCGATACCGACATCCCCGGATTGAGAGCGAAAACAATTCAGCATCGCCCACATGTGGGCGATGCTTTACACAAGGTGTGGTAAACGGTCAGTGAGTCCTTTATCTTTCACTACTGCGGCAATGCCTAGCGGAGTTCTTGCTTGCTAACGGATTAAATCATCACCCTCCCCTGATAACCGACAATAGATCCGCGTAGGCTTGTTCTGATTTTTCTATTTCTTTATGGGCACCGTCAATCGCACGATCGACATCATTGTTGGCCTTATTAAGATCCCTCTGGATGGTCTTTTCGATTCGCAGCTGACCCGAAAAATCGCCGTCCGCTAAGGCCTTGTAAGCGGCTTTCGATTCATCGCGAAGGCGACTCGCCAGCTCCCTGGCCCTGGCCTCTTCTGCGCGCTTACGCTCCACCTTTTTAACTGACGATGAAAGCCTTTGGGCGGCTGACAGGATGCTTTTGTAGTTTGCCAATGCCTGGGGCAGGCTAATCACACCGTTACTTGAGACACTGTTTTGCATGCTTCACTCCGATGCCGTTTAACACTCAGTAGGATGGAGTGATGATACTGAGTAGTTCCCTATAAGCGTCATGTGACTTTTCTGTTTCATCGCTGGCGCTCTCTACGGCCTTATCGAGTCGCTTGAGTGCTTTCAGCAAATCCTTCTGCACGTCTTCGAAGGAGCGTGCCTCCGGTGTTTCACGCTTTGCCAGCCGGGCATCGAAAGCCTCACTTGCTTCTTTTTGAAGCGCTCTTGCGCTTTTTTCGGCTTCCTCTTCCTCCTGACGGTTTTTCTCCAGCTTCTTTGCCGCTGAAGCCAGTAATTTCGCGGCCTCTAGGATATCGTCCACCCGAGGGATAACTTCCTCCAAAGAGGCAGCGGGATACTCAGCCTGATCGACAGGCGGCTGAAGCGGGGCGACATTATCCTTGTGCGCTGCGCGAGCAGTGTGAATGTCTTCGCTGGCGCTGCGACCAGCATTCTCAGCATGCAAGTGATTCATGTACATTCCTGTGTTGATCTCGCTCTGTATAAGAGCTTAAAAAGTAGTCTCACCACCATCACACACGCTTCCTCAGCTGTTTAGTGATAGTCTAGATTTGCTTAGCGGAGTGGGCCGTTGTTGATGCTCGATAGCGCTTGGTTAACGGTGAGTATTTGTGCTTCGATCTCACTGACCCCCATATCTTTTAAGCGAGCAGTATGCTTTTCACGATATGCGATGGCATTTTCGCGGGTTTGAAACAGATACACGCCTCCTGCTTGGTTACTTTCCTCATCTTCAGTCCAAATTTTCCAAATTAACCCCGGCTCTTCGTTGATAGAGTGTGCAAGGGTTGCCATCATTTTTTCCATTTCATCCCCGAACGGCCCATTAAAGGGAAAATAAACCTGCAACACTGTTGGCATGTTAACTCCATATATTGATTCTATTTAGATCGGGTCGGAGGGGAGCTAGTCCCTGTCCACCCACACCACTAGGCATACGGTATCGTACCTCGGTGTACGCTTTTCCCCCACTTCAGGCCACCAGCGTTTTAAGAAACCTCTAATTGGCTTTCAACCGCGATCGCTTGGCAATGATGGTCGAGCGCTAGATTGACCGACTGCCGACTGACCTGAGGGGCTTGCTTATCAGCTAGATAGGTCAGCCGTTGGTGGTCTCGGCGACAAAAACCCGGCGATACGGCAAGGTTTTGTTCAACAGCGTTACCACATTCTCTAAACCACACATTTCCTGCTGGCTCGCGCTTCTGTCACCATATCGCTACATTCAATGTTTAGTTTGCTGCTATGCAGCGCAGATCAAGGCCTATATCTGATGATGCTCGATTCTCCTTTCTCCCTGCACAACAAGGTCGCTTTGGTATCAGGACTTGCCAACCGCGACAGCATTGCCTTTGGCTGTGCGCAAGCACTTAACCAGGCAGGCGCACGGGTCATCGTCACCTATATGCCCGGCGCTGAGCGCTTTGTCCTTCCATTGGCAGACGAGCTGGGCAACGCTGAGCTAATGCCCTGTGACGTACAGGATGACGCTCAGCTTACTCGCCTGTTTACGCATATTGCTGACCGGTACGGCGGCGTAGATGTGGTGGTTCACTCTATTGCTTACGCCCCCATTGAAGACCTGCGTGGACGCCTTATTGATGCTTCACGACAAGGCTTTTTATTAGCGATGGATATTTCATGCCACTCGTTTTTACGCATGGCACGTTTGGCGGAGCCGCTTATGTCTGAAGGCAGTACGCTGATCAACATGTCTTATCTGGGTGCTGAGCGCGTTGTTCAAAATTACGCGCTGATGGGGCCGGTGAAAGCAGCTTTAGAGTCAATGACACGATATATGGCAGCCGAACTAGGCCCTCAAGGCCTTCGCGTGCATGCCGTATCGCCAGGGCCTATCCGTACCCGTGCAGCTTCTGGATTAAAAGACTTCGACACCCTTGCCGATGCCAGTGAAAATCGCGCTCCACTTCGTCGGTTAGCCACGATTCGAGATGTTGGCAATACGGTTGTCTACCTGGCATCACCAGCGGGAGCTGCTACAACGGGCGGCGTGCACTACATCGATGCGGGTGACAACATCATGTATATCGGGACGGAGGGGGACTAGCCCCTCCGCCCATAGATCTGCACTACCAAAGTGGGTCATATGATTTTCAATAGTGCGTTATTGCAACGCCAACGACTGAAGGCGAATCAGCAATTAGCAGAATGGGTGGGCATTACCCAAAAATAGCGTGACCAAGCGTGTGACCCATAGCGGCCAATGGTCATCGAGAAGCAAGCCAGTTAAGAAGGTAGTTTTAAAAGTGTGGCCACAATTTGGTCACAGGGTGGTCACAGGCAAAAAATAAGGGCCTACGCGTTAACGTAAGCCCTTGATATGTTTGGCGCGCCCGGCAGGAATTGAACCTGCGACCTTCGGCTTCGGAGGCCGACACTCTATCCAACTGAGCTACGGGCGCTTTGGGTGCGTATCGTACCCGTGTGGGCGTGCTGTGTCCAGCTGCCTAGCGGTTTTACAGGCGCTTTGATTGACCGTTTTCGTCTCTCTGGTGCATGCTTTGGGAGCACTTCCGAACCTTAGTGAAACCGGGAACATAATAAAATGAAAACATTTGCACGTAATACGCTGGCACTGGGCATTTCACTGGCGCTGGTAAGCGCCGCGAACGCCGCTGACTTTGCTGATATGGACCCCGTTACCCTGCGCTTGGCCCACGTGGTTAATGAACAAGATGGCTTCCATATCGCCGCTACCAAGTTTGAAGAACTGGTGGAAAAGCGCACCGATGGCAAGGTGACCATTGATATCTACCCTAACGCCTCCTTGGGTGACGAGCGCACGTTGTTGGAAGGCATGCAGATCGGCACGGTGGATATGGGGGTGATTACCAACGGTCCGGTGGCTAACTTTGTGGAAGAGATGGCGGTGTTTGAGCTACCGTTCCTGTTCCCCTCACCGGAAGCCGCCTACAGCGTGCTGGATGGCCCCATTGGCCAGGAGCTGCTGGACAAGCTTTCTGAGGTGAATCTAAAAGGCCTGGCCTACGCCGAGCGCGGGTTCCGCAACCTGACCAACAGCGAGCGGGCGATTAATACGCCAGAAGACTTAGACGGGCTGCGTATTCGCGTGATGGAAAACCCGGTTTATACAGATACTTTCCGTGAACTGGGCGCCAATGCTATCCCCATGGCGTGGACAGAAGCGCTCACCGCTATGCAACAGGGCACTATTGACGGCCAGGAAAACCCGGTGAACGTTATCCACTCGTTCAAGCTGGATGAAACCCAGAGTTACATGACCCTTTCTCGCCATACCTACGCCCCGGCGATTTTTGTCATGGGTATGCCCGCCTGGAACCAGCTGCCGGAACACGCCCAAGAGGTGCTGCTAGCGGCTGCCCAGGAAGCCGCCGAGCATGAGCGCCAGGTGAACGCAGAAATGGAAGCCGAACAGTTGGAAGCCCTGCGCGAAGCGGGCATGGAGATCAACGAAACTCCAGATATGGAAGCCTTCCAAGCCGCCGTAGCGCCGGTCTATGAGAAGTACGGCGAGCAGTTTGGTGAATACCTGTCGCGTATTCAGGAGGCGCTAGAGTAAGCGGTCTTTTCTACCGACACGATTTCTCGAAGCGTCATGGGGTGTTCGTGAAATGACCGACGGCTGTTTGCGTGACGTGAACACACGGCGTAAACAGCCTTTGCCAACAAGAGACGAGCCGATGACCGAAACGACCAATATAAAGTTGGCAACGAGACTGAATAAGATAAATCTCAATTTATTATTGGTGTTTCACACGCTTTATTGGAAAAGAAGCTTAACACTGACGGCAGAAACGCTCTGCCTGACCCAACCTGCGGTTAGCCACTCGCTGAAAAAGCTCCGCCAGCTGATGGACGACCCGCTATTCATTAAGACGCTGGATGGCATGCAGCCAACTCCCCTGGCGCGGCAAATGGATGCCGCTGTGGCCAAAGGGCTGTTTTACTTCGATCAGGCGGTTTACAACAACAGTGAGTTTTCGCCCGCCACGTCAAAACGCGAGTTTCGCGTTAGCCTGGTGGACTATGTAAGCCAACAGTTGCAGCCCAAACTGATTCAGCACTGTTTAACCCATGCGCCCGACTTGTGCTTCAACATGCTCTCTACGCGTATTGCCAGCGCCGAAGATGCCCAGAACGCGATACAGGCCCACGATATCGACCTCGCCATGGTGCAGTTGGAAAGCTTGCCTCTCACCTCTTATCACGAATATCTGTTTGATGATGTGATTGGCTGTGTTGGCGATGCCACCCTGTACGGGGAGCGCAACACGATCACGCTTGACGCTTTTTTAAACGCACCGCAAATCGCCTTATCCCACCGCGAAGACAGCCCCCTACTGATCAATGAGAAATTGCGAACGCTGGGGCTGGAGCGCAAAATCGTCGCCAAGACACCCTATATCACTCCCCTTCAGGAGATATTAGTCTCAACGAATTTACTCTGCGTGGTAACGGAGAGCGCAGCCAACGCGATTTGTCGTAATAACACCCTGAAATTCTACGCCCTGCCACTCGATGTAGCCCCCTTTAAAGTGTGCCTTTGCTGGGACGAAAGGAAGGATCACGATTCAGGCATACACTGGTTACGCTCACTCATTAGGGAGCTGTTAACACCCGCCCCCTAATCGCTGGCTGCCTTTAATAATTTTGAAGAAAACCCTAATCCAGTGCTACGACCTTGCCGGAGTTCAATAAGCCCTTGGGGTCAAGTGCAGTTTTCAAGCGCTTCATTAAGGCGATCTCTTCGCTGGTACGGGAAACCGACAGGTAGTCTTTCTTCTCAAGCCCAATACCATGCTCTGCAGAAATGGAGCCACCAAACGCTTTTAACGGTGTATAGACCAGCTCTTCGACTTGGCGGCGGATATGCGGGCTATCATCACGAACCGTGATCATAATATGTAAATTGCCGTCGCCCAGGTGGCCAAACACCACTATTTTGCTTGCTTCGGGCCACTGGGTTTTGAGGTTCTCCTCTAACATATCAACATACGCGTCCATGTTGGGAATCGGCAGGCTGACATCGAAGGAGAACATCGGCTTCAGCGCGTTCACCAGCACTTCAATATCTTCCCTGATGGCCCAAATCGCGTTGCGCTGTGCATGGGAACTTGCCAACACAGCATCGGTGATCAAACCAGCTTCCAGCCCCTTTTGCAGCACGTGGGAAAAGTGCTCGGCATCTTGGGCCTCATCAAGCCCCAGGGTTTCAATAATGGCGTAGAACGGCGAGTCATCCGCTAACACGGGCGCATGCTTGCCACTCTCGGTGGTCATCAACGTATAGTGATTATTCCACAGAGCCTCAAAGGCGCTGAGGCTATTGGCTAGCTCGCGAGAAGCAAGCTTCAGTAGCTGGGTCAAGGCATCGAACGAGGGCACTGCCACTAGCGCCGTTTGCTCGCTGGGCATGTGCGGCTGTAAACGCAGCACCGCGCGGGTCACAATCCCTAGGGTGCCTTCGCTGCCGATAAACAGCTGCTTTAGGTCGTAGCCCGCATTGTTTTTCAGCATTTTATTTAACGAGCTCACCACGGTGCCATCGCTTAGCACGGCTTCTAAGCCCAATACCTGCTGGCGCATCATGCCGTAGCGTATTACCCGTATACCACCGGCATTGGTGGCGATGTTGCCACCAATAGTGCAGGAGCCTCTTGCCCCCAAATCAAGGGGGAACTGCATATCGATCTCTTCCGCCGCTTCCTGCACCCGCTGCAGGGTTACCCCGGCCTGAACTTGAATCGTGGAGCCAACCGAGTCGACTTCCTCTATCTGGTTCATCAACTCCAGCGACACAACAAGCTCCTCCGGGCTTGCCACACCGCCATGCACAATGCCGGTCATGCCGCCATGGGTCACCACAGGCTGGTCGGCCTGATAACACACGGCCATAACGCGGCTTAGTTGCTCTGTGCTGCGCGGCCTTACAATCGCCTTGGCGCGACACGGCGCTCCCGTAAACCAATCTACGCTTCGCTGCGAGACATCGTCACCCACCAACACCCCCGCCGGGCCGACGATTGCCAAAAGGTCGTTCAGCAACTTATCCATTTCTTATTCCTATTTTAGCTAACTACACCATTGGTCGAAGCATTTGTTCTTTTTAAAAACCAGCAAATGCTTTCTCCAAGAGTGCGTAATCAATAGACACCGCTTGCAGGCTAGCGCCAACCGACAAATCACTCAAGCCCAAGATCTATAAAGATTTTTTGGATTAGCAGCGCGAATAATGGAATAAAAATAAGTAATTTGTCCCCTAGAACGAGTGTGATATAGATGAGCGTTAAGAAGATAAAAAAACCACGCCTCTCTATTTATAATAAGAACTGCCAACGTTCAGGAGATCATGTGAACAACCTCGCCCGCTTCAACGTTAACGCTGTGACTAAAACAACTCGCCAACTGAAACAATTCACGCTGCCCATTATGTGTGCCGGTTTACTTGGCTTCCCCTTCGTCAGTCAAGCAGATGAGATAGCCCCCACCACGCTGCGCTTGGCCCATGTGGTGAATACGGAAGATACATACCATATTGCCGCCGAGCGGTTTCAGCAGATCGTTAGTGAACAAACCGATGGCGCCGTCACCATTGAGATTTACCCGAACGCCTCCCTGGGCGATGAGCGCACCTTGTTAGAAGGCATGCAGATCGGCACCGTGGATATGGGCGTGATTACCAACGGGCCGGTGGCTAACTTCGTTGATGCGTTCTCTGTTTTCGAGCTGCCGTTTCTCTTTCCCAGCGCCGAAGCCGCCTACTCTGTGCTAGATGGCGAGATCGGCCAGGAAATATTGGGACAGTTACAGGACGTCAACCTGAAAGGGCTGGCCTACGCTGAACGCGGCTTTCGTAATATCACCAATAGCAAACACGCGATTAACGTACCCGAGGATCTTGAGGGCCTGAGACTGCGCGTCATTGAGAACGAGGTTTATGTTGATACGTTCCGCGAGCTGGGTGCCAACGCCGTTCCCATGGCCTGGACAGAAGCACTGACCGCCCTACAGCAAGGCACGATTGATGGTCAGGAGAACCCGGTGAACGCTATTCATGCGTTTAACCTAGCGGAAACCCAGGACCACCTCACGATGACACGGCATATTTATGCGCCAGCAACGTTTATCATGAGCCTACCCGCCTGGAACGGCCTGCAGGAAGCGCTCCAGCCCATTGTGCTAGACGCCGCCCAGCAAGCATCTGCCTATGCCAGGGAGCAGAATGCTATTATGGAAGCCGAACAGCTGGCCGACCTTGGTGAAGCGGGTATGGAAATCAACGAGTCGCCAGATATTGAAGCCTTCCAAGCCGCTGTGGCGCCAGTGTACGAGAAATACGGCCAGCAGTTTGGCGACTACCTACCGCGCATTCAGGAGGCGCTAAATCAGTGATGGTGTTTGCACAGCCTCTTTTGACGCTGCTGCGACGCATTGAACGCGGGCTGGATGTGATCATCCAGCCCGTGGTGTTTGCGGGCATGGCAGCTTTAATTGGCGTAATCACGCTACAGATTATCTCGCGCGTTTTTTTCAGCGCCGTGGGCTGGACAGAAGAGGTCGCACGCTTTCTGCTGGTGTGGATTACGTTTTTAGCCAGTACGCTGGCCTTTCAGCGTGGGCGACATATCGCAGTGACGTTCGCCGTGGACGCACTCCCACTGCCGCTACGCAAGCTAGCGCGCTTGGCAGCGCTAGCGGTGGTGCTGGCCTTTATGGTGATGTTGGTCGTGATTGGCTACCGCTACATGCAAGTGCAGAGCTTTCAGAAATCTGCCTCGCTGCGGCTCTCCATGACCTACGTGTATGCAGTGATTCCGATTTCAGCCGCCATCATGGCGTGGTACGCCTTGGTGGACATGATTGAAGTGCTGATCAACGGTGAACCAACAGCCGCCGCCGAGGAGAAACCGCTATGACGCTGGTGCTGTTTGGGCTGTTTTTCCTCTTCATGCTGCTGGGCGTGCCGATCGCCTTTGCCATTGGCGCAAGCGCCCTGTATGCCTTGCATCAGTCTGGGGTGCCATTGATGGTGGTTACTCAGCAGATGTTTCAGGGCATCAACTCCTTTGCCCTGGTCGCCATCCCGATGTTTATTCTGGCGGGGGATTTAATGGCCCAGGGCAAGGTGAGTGAACGGCTGGTGAGCTTTGCCGATTCGCTGGTAGGCTTTATGCGCGGCGGGCTTTCGGTGGTGTCGGTGATGGCGGGTATGTTCTTTGCGGCCATCTCCGGCTCCGGTGCGGCGACGACTGCCGCGGTGGGTTCTAGCCTGGTACCGGAGCTAAAACGCAAAGGCTACGACCCCGCCTCAGCGGCCAGCCTAATTGCCGCAAGCGGCACTATTGGCGTGGTAATCCCTCCTTCGGTGCCGATGATTATCTACGCAGTGATTGCCCAGCAGTCGGTGTCTAAGCTGTTTTTAAATGGCTTTTTACCGGGGCTGGCCATGGGGTTGGGCCTGATGGCAATTGCGATTACCCAGGCATATAAACGCCAGTACCCCAAAGGCACGCCGCTCTCGCTCATGACAATGTGGCGCACCTTTAAAGCCGCCAGCTGGGGACTGATGACACCGGTGATTATTCTCGGCGGTATCTTCTCGGGCATCTTCACACCTTCTGAAGCGGCCGTGGTGGCGGTGAACTATGCGCTACTGGTATCGCTGTTTGTGTATCGGGATTTGACCCTACCCCAGGTGTATAAGCTGCTGATTCGTTCGGCGATGACCACGGCGGTGATTATGCTGGTGATTGCCATGTCGGCGGTACTGAGCTGGACGCTCTCTAGCTGGCAGGTGCCCGGCGCCATCGCCCAGTCGGTGCTGTCGCTCTCCACTAACCCCTATGTGATTATGCTGCTGGTGGTGGCGGTGATTCTGCTGACCGGCGTGTTTATCGAGACCGCCAGCGCTTTGATCATCCTCACTCCGGTACTGCTGCCACTGGTGCTGCAGCTGGGCATCGACCCGATCCACTTCGGGCTGATCATCGTGGTGGGGCTCTCCATTGGCATGATTACCCCGCCGGTGGCGATTAACCTCTACGTCGCCTCGTCGGTCACCCAGCTTCCGTTAGAGCGCATCACCCGGGCAATTATCCCCTACCTGCTGGGGCTCATTGGCGTGCTGCTGCTGGTGGTGTACGTGCCGATTTTGTTGGGCTGGTCGGGTAATTAACGAACAAGCACGATTAAAAAAACACCTAAGAAAAAAACACCTAAGAAAAAGGGGCTTGCCGATTGGCAAGCCCCTTTTGTATTCGCTAACGGTTCGCTAACTACCCTCTGCCTAGAACTCTTCCCACTTATCATCGGCATGCTGGGCGGGCGCAGGCTTGGAAGAGAGCGCTGGGCGCTTTAAGCCCGCACTTGCACTGGCCGTGCCCTTAGCAGGCAGCGCTTGGCGCTGCTGGGGTTCATCGTCGCCTAGGATGAAAGAGTTAATCAGCTCATTCAGGTGCTCCGCGTGGCGACGCATGTCGGCAGCGGCGGTAGTGGACTCCTGCACCATGGCAGCGTTCTGCTGGGTCATGGTGTCCATTTCGGCCACGGCGGTGTTGATCTGACCGATACCGCTGCTTTGCTCTTTGGCTCCGGCGCTAATCTCACCAATAACGTCGGTGACTTTAGAAACGCTTTCAACAATCTCGCGCATTGTCGCGCCTGCATTGCGCACCAGTTCAGCACCGGCGTGGGTATGCTGCACCGAGTTATCGATCAGCCCGCGAATCTCTTTAGAGGCATCGCTTGAGCGGCTAGCAAGCACCCGCACTTCTTGAGCCACCACGGCAAAACCACGGCCATGCTCACCGGCCCGCGCCGCTTCTACCGAGGCGTTAAGCGCCAGAATGTTAGTCTGGAAGGCAATGGCATCAATCATGCTAATAATTTCGCTGATGCGCGTGGCCGAGTCGTTAATATCGCTCATAGTGCGCTCAACTTGGCCCATCGCCTCTTCACCCTGGTGGGCCACCTCTGACGTGGATTGCACCAGCTTATTGGCCTGCTGGGCGTTATCCGCACTGTGGTTCACCGTCGAGGTGATCTCTTCCATAGAGGCCGAGGTTTCTTGCAAGTTGGCCGCCGCCTGCTCGGTGCGGGTGGCTAGTTCCTCGGAACTGTGGGAGATCTCTCCTGCGGAGTGGTAGACACTCATGGTGCTGCGACGCACATCGCGCAGGGTTTCCTGCATACGCTCCACAAAGGCGTTGAATTGAATCGCTAGGCTGCCAATTTCATCATTACTTTCGACAGCCAAGCGGCGCGTTAAGTCACCTCGGCCCTGGGCAATGTCTTCCATAGCGCTTACCGCTGTTTTAATCGGACGTAGGGCACGCCGTAAAAGCGCCATTACTACGACGATAATGATGCCCACAAACAGCAGCGACAGCGCCGCAGAAGCAATCAAAGAGCGCCGCAATTCGTGCTGCATCTGGGCTTCTGCCGCCGCCATCGTGACGTCAATATCATTAAGATAAATACCGCTGCCTAGCATCCACTCCCACTCTGGAATCGCCGCTGCATAGGAGTACTTTGGCTCTACTTCGTCGGTCGCTGGGTTTTCCCAATCATGGCGATAAAAGTCACCGCCCGATTGTGCCGAGTTAATCAATCCGCGAATCAAATAGTCGCCATCAGGTCCCTGCAGGTTCCATAAGTCTTGCCCTTCAAGGTGCGGCATATAAGGGTGTACGACATTCACGCCGCTATAGTCATAAACAAAAATGTAGTTATCATTATCAAAACGTAGACTGCGGATAATCTCAGACGCCCTTGCCTGCGCTTCTTGCTGAGATAAGCGGCTGTCTTCTACCAAGTGGCGCAGCGATGTTTGCGCGGCCTCTACGACATCTTTAATACCTTGCTCACGCGCCTCCACAAGCGCTTTGCGCTGCGTGTCTAACGTTTCACGCGCATCAGCAACGCGGGTTTGTGTATTTACAACTTGCAGCGCAATAGCGAGCAAGATAAGCGGGAGTAAAACAAGCGCTAGAATTTTTTTCTGTAAGGACATAGTAACCAATGTTTTTTTATCCATGAGCTTTCAGGCACTCGGTAAAGTGGAAGACAGGATTAGGAGGGGTATAAAAATTATCGGCTAAAAGTGTGTCAACTTTAACCACTCACGGTACTTTTTTGCTTATTGAACAACTAATTATCCCATCAATAAGGCTATTCATAACATAGGTTAAGGTTATCAATAACCTACAGGTTCATTGTGTTCTTGTGGTGGCCAGGGACGGCCCGTTTTAGCGAAATGCTAGCCACGCTCTTCCGCTGCTCTGGCCGCAACCGCCTGGTTAGGGCAGCTTTTTATTTCCGCTGTTATTCACTCGCCGTGCCTCCTGGTGCTGTAATTCCTCACCCTCCTTGTTATTTGCTACTGCCATCGGCGTATCATGGCAATAGGGGCTCACGTACAAGGAGAACAGCACGCCATGGTTCGAACCCGCGTCATCATCAGTACGCTCTTTTTACTGCTCCCTCGGCTGGCCCGTTTTGCCTGGCGCGTCATACGCAACTTTTTAAAAAATCACGGCATCCTGCTAGCGGGAGGAGTGGGCTACAATATTCTGCTCTCCATTGTGCCGCTGTTTGCTATCCTCGTTGTGCTCCTCACCCAAGTCGTAGACGAACAACATCTTCTCAGTGTACTGACGGTTCAGGCACGCCATATGGCGCCTGCTCACGCCGAGGTGTTGCTAGAAGCCGTGCGCAGCCTGCTGGCTTCCCGGGATGTCATTGGCATTCTGAGCTTTCCTATTCTGCTTCTGTTTAGCTCCTTTGCTTTTCGTATGCTCGAAGATGCCCTGGCGATCATTTTTCATGCGCCTGAGACTCCCCATATTAAACGTAGCGCCTGGGTTTCCGTGATGCTGCCCTACGCTTTCATGGTGGTGTTGGGCGCAGGGCTCATGGCGCTAACGCTGGCCGTTACGCTGGCCAGTTCACTCAATGCATTGGCACTGATGTTTTTCGATAGAGAGCTGCCGCTCGCGGGGTTTTCAGGCCCCGTGCTGAATCTCGCCAGCTTCATTGGGGTTTTCTTGTTATTCAGCGCTATCTATAAAGTGCTTCCTGTCGTACGCATTGCTTTACGCCGAGCGGTGGTGGGAGGTTTTGTCGCGGCACTGCTGTGG
This sequence comes from Halomonas sp. GFAJ-1, assembly GCF_000236625.2. Classification (NCBI taxonomy): domain Bacteria; kingdom Pseudomonadati; phylum Pseudomonadota; class Gammaproteobacteria; order Oceanospirillales; family Halomonadaceae; genus Halomonas; species Halomonas sp. GFAJ-1. Next base: position 211,321 of record NZ_AHBC01000027.1, on the reverse strand, counting down.
GAAGGCGTAAGACTGTTACTGGTCTACTATTTCGCTAATTTGTCGTTCGTCAACGCCGTTTACGGCTCGCTGGCAACCTTGGTAATCCTGCTGATTAGCCTGGAAGTGGGCGCCATCATTTTGCTGCTGGGCGCCCAGGTAATTGCCGAACTGGAAAGAAATACCCGCCTTGATCTGCCCTGGTATGCCGACCCAAGCCGACAGCCCATTACACGGGTAAAGTAAAAGCGGGATTTAGATCACCTCAGCCGTTAGCTTTTTCAGCCTGTGGGCGCCTCTCATCTAACATCCCTTTATCGAGAATAAAGCGGATGATCTCTTCAAGCCCAACGCCATCGTAGAGGTTGGTAAACACAAAGGGACGCTCGCCACGCATTTTCTTCGAGTCGCGCTCCATCACCTCAAGAGAGGCGTGCACCTGCTCGGCAATATCAATTTTGTTGATAATCAGTAGGTCTGACTTGGTAATACCCGGCCCGCCTTTACGGGGGATCTTATCGCCTGCGGAAACATCGATCACGTACAGCGTTAGATCGGAAAGCTCGGGGCTGAAAGTGGCCGATAGGTTGTCGCCACCAGACTCCACCAACACTAGCTCAAGTTTTGGATGGCGGGCGTGCAGCTCGTCAATCGCCGCTAGGTTCATCGAGGCATCTTCACGAATCGCCGTGTGCGGGCAGCCGCCGGTTTCCACGCCCAGGATGCGGTCGGCAGGCAGGGCATCGTGTTTGAGCAGAAAGTCAGCGTCTTCGCGGGTATAAATATCATTGGTCACAACGGCGATATCGTAGTAATCCCTTAGCGCTGAACAGAGCTGCTTGAGCAGTGCGGTTTTACCGGACCCAACCGGGCCACCCACGCCTACGCGTAAACAGTGCGTCATTTTTTTCTCCTAATAAATAAGCAGTTAGCTTCTAAACAAGCGTGAATATTGCGTTTCATGCAGCGCACTTGCCAGCGCCACGCCGGGCAGTACGGGGCCAAGGTCATCATCGTCGAGCAACAATGCCTGGTCGACGGCAGCCACCAGCTCCCCGCGAAGCTGTTCAATCACGCGCTGGGCGGCGGTGTGGCCCAGGGGCAGTGCTTTGCAGGCGACTGCCAGCTGGTTTTCCAGCCACGCCCAGCCAAACCCTAAAAGCGCCTGACGCTTGGATACGCCGCGCATGTGAGCAGCATAGCTAAATAGGGTGACGTAGCCGGCCTGAACCGGCAGTAACGTCTCATGTGGCAATAAGTTCAGGCTGCCCTGCAAGCGCTTGAGTGAAGCACCCAAGCGGCTATCCTCGGTGGCTAATTCAGCGGTTTCGCGGGTGGCGGCTAGCCATTCGTCCCACAGGGCGATGGCACTACTGTCCTGCTGTTCAAAAGCGGTGTACAAGCGCGCGATTAGCGGCAGTTCACAGCGGGTTAGGCCATCTTCCAGTACGCCAGAAAGCCACTCAGAAAGGCTTTGCTCATCGCTTACCCAGCCCAGCTCAAAGGCGCTCTCTAGCCCTTGGGAAAAGGCGAAGGCCCCAATGGGCAGCGCCGGGCTGACCAGCTGCATCAGCCCTAACAGGGCGAGGTCTGATGGCTGCTCAGTGGGCATGGTGGTGCTCATGCGCGTGGTCGTGGTCGTGGTCGTGGTCGTGGGAATGAGCGTGGCCATGATTGTGCGAACGACTGTGCGAATGGCCGTGCGAGTGCCCGCCACCTACTTGGTTATAGGCGCCTGGTTCTGGGTCGAAGGTGGCGTTGTGATGCTCAAGCTCAGCTCCCAGCAATTCCGCCAGTTCTTCTAGCACATGGTCGGGGGGGAACCGCACCCAGCCGCCCTTTTCGTCTTCGCCCAGCGCGAGCTGCACATGGCGGTTGCCGAGGTGGTAAGCAAGCCTCGCCAGGGGCAGGCCCGTGCTCACTCGCGCAGTCACCACAGGCTCAATCGCGGCGCAAATGCGCACGATCTCGCCATTTTCGGCTTTTAAGCCTTCGCCATCGCGCAGCACGGGGCCGCGGTCTAGAAACAGGCCTAAGGATTGGCCGCTGTCGCTGTCCGCTTTTAAGCGCCCGCGAATGCGCAGCTCAAAAGGCAGTGTCAGCGTGTCGCTGGCGGCGCTCTCTTCCACCGGCCCTAAACGTTCTATCAGTTTCAGCATAAGGGCTCCTTTATCAGAACAAGTGATACCGCTGCGCCAGTGGTAGCTCGGTCGCTGGCTCGCAGGTGAGCAGCTCGCCGTCGCAGTGCACTTCGTAGGTTTGTGGGTCAACCGTCAGTTCTGGGCAGGCATCGTTGAGCTTCATATCTTTTTTGCGCACGCCACGCACGTTTTTACAGGCCGCTAAGGTGCTATGCAGGCCCAGGCGCTCCTTAATTCCCGCATCAATGGCGGCCTGGCTAACAAAGTTGAGCCGGATATGGCTGGTGGCCCGCCCAAAGGCGCCAAACATGTGGCGGTAATGCACTGGCTGCGGCGTGGGAATAGAGGCATTGGGGTCGCCCATAGGGGCTGCCGCAATCATGCCGCCTTTTAAAATCAGCGAGGGCTTTACGCCAAAAAACGCCGGTTTCCAGAGCACTAAATCAGCCAGCTTGCCTACTTCGATAGAGCCTACTTCATGGGCAATACCGTGAGTGATGGCAGGGTTAATGGTGTATTTGGCAATATAGCGCTTGGCACGCAGATTATCCGCGCCCAGCGCTTCATCTTCGGGCAGTAAGCCGCGCTGTACCTTCATTTTATGGGCCGTTTGCCAGGTACGGCAGACCACTTCGCCCACCCGCCCCATGGCTTGGGAGTCCGATGCAATCATCGAGATCACGCCCAAATCGTGGAGAATATCTTCAGCGGCGATGGTTTCACGGCGAATGCGTGAGTCGGCGAAAGCTACGTCTTCAGGGATATTGGGGTCCAGGTGGTGGCAGACCATCAACATATCCAGGTGTTCGTCGATGGTGTTAACCGTATAAGGCCGCGTCGGATTAGTGGAAGACGGCAGCACGTACTCTTTTGAGCAGGCAGTCAGGATATCCGGCGCGTGACCGCCGCCTGCCCCTTCGGTGTGGTAAGTATGAATGCCACGCTCTTTAAACGCCGCCAGGGTGTCTTCCACAAAGCCGGATTCGTTTAGCGTATCGGTGTGGATCGCGATCTGTACATCATACTTTTCCGCTACGCTTAGGCAGGTATCAATCGATGCAGGCGTGGTGCCCCAGTCTTCGTGGAGCTTGAGCCCCATGGCACCGGCTTCTAGCTGCGCTTCCAATGCTTCAGGCAGGCTGGCATTACCTTTGCCGAGCAGGCCAATGTTCATCGGCAAATCGTCCACCGCTTGGAGCATCTTGCCAATGTGCCAAGCGCCGGGGGTGCAGGTGGTAGCGTTGGAGCCCGTCGCCGGGCCAGTCCCCCCGCCCAACATGGTAGTCACGCCGCTCATGAGCGCTTCTTCTACCTGTTGGGGGCAGATAAAGTGGATATGCGCGTCGATGCCGCCAGCGGTGAGAATCTTGCCTTCGCCTGAGATAACTTCAGTGCCAGGGCCAATCACAATCTCCACATCAGGCTGTACGTCGGGGTTGCCCGCCTTGCCAATCGCTGCAATGCGCCCGTTTTGCAGGCCAACATCGGCTTTGACGATGCCCCACCAGTCTAAAATCAGCGCATTAGTAATCACCGTATCCATGACCGTACCGTCGTTACGCTGGCTTTGCCCCATACCGTCACGGATAACCTTACCGCCGCCGAACTTCACTTCGTCGCCGTAGTGGGTGGCATCTTTTTCAACTTCAATCCACAGCTCGGTATCGCCCAGGCGCACGCGGTCGCCCACCGTGGGGCCGTACATGTCGGCATAGGCTTGCCGGCTGATTTTGTTAACCGATGTCATTGGTTACCTCCATCAAGTGCACCCATCACATCGCCGCGGAAGCCGTAGATTTCGCGCTTGCCGACGAAAGGAATTAGCGTGACTTCGCGGGTCTGGCCAGGCTCAAAGCGGATCGCGGTGCCTGCCGCCACGTCTAGGCGAAAGCCGCGGGCTTTGCTGCGATCAAACACCAGCGCGGGATTGGCTTCAGCAAAGTGGTAGTGAGAACCGATCTGAATGGGGCGGTCGCCGGTATTGGCCACTTCTACCGTGATTCGCTCGCGTCCCACGCATAGCTCAATATCACCGTCTTTTAACTGATACTCACCAGGAATCATCTGCTTGCTCCTTCGTCGCGTTGCTGTGAGGGGTAAGGCGTTAGGTGTGTGTCATAACTCCATCATTCACCCTTCGCTACTTACACAATGGGCGTGTGCACGGTGACCAGCTTTGTCCCATCAGGGAACGTGGCCTCTACTTGCACTTCATCGACCATTTCCGCCACGCCTTCCATCACGTCGTCACGGCTAAGAATTTCACGGCCGTAGCTCATTAGATCGGCGACACTTCTGCCGTCACGGGCACCTTCGATGATTTCAAAGCTAATCAGTGCGACGGCTTCGGGGTAGTTAAGCTTTAGGCCGCGTGCTTTGCGGCGTTCGGCCAGCTGGGCAGCTGAAAACAGCAGCAGCTTGTCTTTGTCTCGTGGGGTCAGTTCCATGGGGCATGTCTCCAGCGGTGCATCACATTAGGTTAGCCAAATGCGTGGGGTGTGGGCTGTACGCTCAATCCAGCGCGGGCGTAATAGGTGCCAGGCCTGTTCACACAGCGTCCATGCTTCATTACGGGAGTTGCCAAGGTAGCGCAGCAGCAGCACGCCGCGGCGAACGGTAACCGCCCAGCGCGGGTTATCCGGCAGTAACTCGCGTAGCTCATCAATCGCCGCCCCGGCTTCTTCCAGGCCTACCGCCCATAGCGTGGCTTGTACTGTGGCGCCGCCCTGGCCCCAGCGCCCTGCAAAGCGCGGGTGAGATGGGTCTAACGGCTGGCGCTCTAGCCACAGCGGCTTGCCATCCAGGGTTAGCCGAAAGTGCTGCTCAATGCAGCCAGAAAGGTAGGGGAGTTCGCTCGCAGGACGGCCAAGGGCCATGATTTCCCAGCCTAGGCAGCGCGCGCTGCCGTGAAGCGCGATATGAGTGCGCTGGTTGCCCTTGGAACCATCAAACGCGATGGTTTCCTGGGGCAGCCACTCAAGTATGCCGCCATCGTCCACGTTCAGTGCGGTGTGCTGAGCCCAGGCAACGCCCTGGCTGTCGGCTTTATAGAGTTTATTTGCGGCGGGGGTGGTTAGCAGCGCATGGGCCCCGTGCTCTACGTGGGCATTAATCGTCAGCGCATCGCCACTGACCAAGCCACCCGGCGGGTGCAGCACATATACATGGCAGGCTTGCGCGCTGCCTTCGGGGTAAAACGGGCGCTGTACCCGAAGCGGCCCCTGATGGCGGGCCTGGGTGAGCCGGGTAATGCCGTCGCGGTTAGCAAAACGCAGCGCCAACGATGCCGCCCAGTGGCGGTCTTGGTCAAACCGGTGGCCGGAGCCAGCACGCGGTGTTGCGGGTTCGCACAGCAGCATGGGGAGCGGTCGCATCCTTTTTGATAAGCCTTTCCCCGTTTAATGCAAAGAGTGCGCCAAAATGGTGAAAGCGCCGCCATATCCCCTATCACTTCGCTGGCACTCTCCTGGCTGGGCAAACAAAAGCCTTTCTTGCACCAAAACCGAACACAAAAAAGCGTGGCACTTTAAGCGCGCACCAAAAAGGCTCATAAAAAAAGAGCCATCAAACAGGCCATACGCGACACCATGTCGTTAAGAGCTCACCGTATTGTGTTCAGTGCGAACCCTGTAAACTGTGCGAGCGTGAATTGCGGGTACAGCACTCTCACGGCCAGATTCGTGTCATACCAAGCTCGTGGCATGACATCATTTGCCCTGACAACGTTCATCAGTGTGGTAGGGATGCATCCATTTCGGTCTGCCGACTCTCTCTGGTATCGCGCAGCGCTTTGTCTGGCGTTCGTCGCGATCTACCTGCTGTTTGCCGGGCCGCTGCTTTCCCAACTGCAGGCGTCAGGTCATGCCCACCATGACGAGCATGCCTTGTGTCTCAGCCACTCCGACCCTACTCCCTCCTCGTCCCACGCACTGGAGCACTGGCACCACCAGTGTGATTACTGCGGTGTCTGGCAGCCGTCATCCTCGGCACCCAACCACCTTCCTGCCATTGGGCAGGGCGTTTATCGACGCGTCGCCATTGCCAAACACGTTCTCCCAACGGACGGTGGTATGGCTCGATTACCCCCACGCTTGCCCTCGTGCTCCCCCCTTGCTGCAGGCCAGTTAACCCCATGACTGCGCGGGGTAGGCGCACTTAGCGCCTTGCCCACCTGTTACCCAGTGGTGGCGCCTCCTTAGGGGGAGTCGCTGCTCGCCGCTATGCAGCGGCTCTGGAGCACCCACATGTCGACTATTTCCACATCTCCACCCGCGCGCAAAGCCGCGCTGGATCTGTATCGCGCCGTCTGGCGCTGGCACTTCTATGCCGGGCTGCTGGTACTACCCTTTTTGATCATCCTTTCACTGACGGGCGCGCTGTACTTATTCAATGACGAGCTGGATGCCTTCATACATTCCGACCTAAAGCGCGTGGCAGTTCAGGAGGCCGCCCAGCCCCCTGCCGCTCAGGTCAGTGCGGCACTGCAGGACTACCCCGGCACGGCGGTGAAATACACCTCCCCCGCCACGCCGGAAAGCTCGGCTGAGATTACCGTCAACACCTTGTCTGGCGAACGCCTGGCGGTCTACGTGAATCCTTACACCGCCGAGGTGCTGGGCTCGCTGGATGACCGGGGAACGGTGATGTGGACCGTGCGCTACCTGCATAGCTTCAAGCTCTTCGGACAAACCCCGCGCAAGCTGATCGAGATGGCAGCGGGCTGGTCGATCCTGCTGGTCGCTACCGGTATTTACCTCTGGTGGCCGCGCAACGGTCGCGACGGCGTGGTGAGCGTGCGCGGCAAACCCAACAGCCGAGTGTTTTGGCGCGACCTGCATGCGGTGCTGGGCATCTTTACCGGTGGGGTTATCGTATTTCTGGCCATTACCGGCATGCCTTGGTCAGGCGTATGGGGCGGGCAGGTCAACCAGTGGGCCAACGGCAACAACTTCGGCTACCCCTCGGGGGTACGCGTGGAAGTGCCCATGTCCAATGCTTACCTGAGCGATCAAGGCACCACCAGCTGGTCGCTAGAGCAGGCCCAAGTGCCGGAATCCACCTCACTACCCACGCCGACACCCCGCCTTGGGCTGAACAGCATCGTAGCGATTCTGGATGAGCTGGGGCTACAGCAGGGCTATGTCGTCAACCTACCCACAACGGCAGCAGGCGTCTACACCGGCTCCATCTATCCGGATGACCTGGCCCAACAGCGGGTAATCCATCTCGACCAGTACAGCGGCGAGCCGCTGATCGACATGCGCTACGCCGATTACGGCCCTCTGGGCCGCTGGCTGGAGTTCGGCATCAACGTTCACCTGGGGCAGGAGTTTGGCCTGGCCAATCAGCTCTTCCTGCTGGCCGCCTGCCTAGCCATCATCGTGATGTGCGTGGCCGCGGGTGTGATGTGGTGGAAACGCCGCCCCTCTGGCGCCATGGGCGTGCCGCCCCTGCCTGCCGACACGCGGGTGTTCCGCGGGCTCATCGCCCTGCTGGTCATCGGCGGGTTGCTGTTTCCACTGGTAGGCGCGTCGCTGTTGGTGATGCTGGTCATCGACTGGTGCATCGTGCGGCCGCGTCAAGAGCGCCGCCTTGCCAGGCACGCCACTTAGGCCTGCTACCCATCAACGCCGACGGCTGGTCGGCGTTGATGGCCTATTCAGGAAGATGACAGTAAGGATATCAGGGGTGCCTTGGCAAACTCCGGCTCGACATCGTAGGCCAGAGTGCCCACGACGTTACCTTCGCGATCCAATAGGTAGGTGGCAGCCGTATGGCTGAGGGTGTAATCGCCTTGTCCGAGTGATACACGCTCGTACTGAACCTGGTAGGCGTCAGCCATTGCATCAATTTGTGCCTCGTTTCCAGACAGACCTCGTATGCGCTCGTCGAACACCGAGAGGTAGCGCGCCAGCTGTTCAGGGCCATCACGCTGCCAGTCCAGAGAAACAAAGAGATAGTTGAACTGATCTGCCTGCGGCCCCAACTGCTGAATCAAACGCGAGAGTTTGAACAGTGTGTTAGGGCAAACATCCGGGCAGTAGGTAAAGCCAAAAAACAACAGTGTCGGCTTTCCGATCAGCTCATCTTGCGTAACGACCCCACCTTCAGTATCCACCAACTGAAATTGCCCACCCAGCTCGGCCAGCGTCGGGCCCTCGGATTGACGGCCGAAGACCACAAAAAACACGGCCAACGTCAGTAGCAATACCAACGAACCAATGGAAAGCAGCGCAACGTCGCGGCGTGGCACGCTTAATGTGCCATATGGCTGTGTTCTTGGTGCTGGTCAGCATGAGCACTAAGGCCATCAGGCGAAGACCCGACAGGCACTACCTGAAGCTGAAGCTCAATACTGTCAGCACGCTGGAACTCCAGCGTGACAGGCAGCGGCTCACCTTCCACGATAGGGCGGGGAAGATCCATGAACATCAGATGCAAACCACCGGGGGCTAGGGCCACTGATTCACCGGCAGGAATTTCAATACCACCCGGCAACGGGACCATGCGCATCACCTCGCCGTCCATTTCCATGGTATGAATTTCCGTTCGCTCGGTGATAGGGGTCGAAGCGCTGACTAGCCGATCGCCTTGATCGCCATGGTTAGTAAGCGTGACAAATCCTCCCCCAGCGCCTGCACCGGGCGGCGTAGCGCGTGTCCAAGGCTGGGAGGCTTTAATATGTGACGAGCCACCATCCGCGTCATCATCATGCGAACCGCCATGATGGGCAAACAGAGTGGTACTGACTAATAGCAGCGAGGAAAGCAGTGCTGTACGAAGGGTAAACATAAAAAGCTCCTATAAAGCGTAGACAGAGACACTTTGTTGCTAATCAAAAGTGCAACACAAAGCGACAGACCTCATTAATGGTTAAGATAGTAGGAACGCTGTCACGTCAGGAGGTGCACGCGCATAACAGAGCATGAACAAGCCAAAGGCTTGCTGAAGAGGTTCACAATAAGGAGGCAAAGCCTCCACATCAGCCAAGGCTATAAAGCCTTGCGGTACGCTCGCCAGCGCAGCACCAAGTGCGCAGGCTGATTTGCATAGAAGATGATTAAGCTCGCTGGAGCCTGCGGTATCCGTCGCGCCACCCCGATTAGCCATCACACCGTGGGGGTCGCACAACACAAACAGCGGAGAGTGGCCACCACTACCAAGCAGCGCTGCCTGAGCATAGCCACCCAGCAATACGTGCAAAAACAGCACATACGACACAACGATAGCAATGACGATACTCTTGCGCTGGTTTCTCTGTCGACGCCACCGATTCGTCATGGGGTAGGCTGATCCTTGCTATTATTGTGCTTGTTGTAAAGCGCGAGTGAATCGTATCGCTAGGTATTATCAGCATAGTGCGAGGTGAGCACTAGGCCGTGTGTCATTTTGCCTCCATCGCTTATCGCCTATTGCACAATGACCCGGTTACGCCCACCGCGCTTGGCTTGGTAGAGCGCTTGGTCGGCGCGCTGCATGGAGCGCTGGTAGTCCGGGTGGCCATCGTGGAGTGTTAATCCAACGCTTACCGTCACATTGAGCAGTGTATCGGCCGTTGCGAGCATAGGCTCTTTGGCCACGGCTTGCCTCAATCGCTCGGCAAACAGCCGGCTGCCATCCTGGTCAGTGTCGACCAATACAATTAAAAACTCTTCGCCGCCCATGCGGAATACGTAGTCGCCACCGCGAGTGGAGCGGTCAAGAATACTCGCTACCTGCTGCAGTACGCTGTCGCCAGCATCGTGCCCATGGGTATCATTGATCGACTTGAAGTGGTCGATATCCACCATTAATAGCGCAAAGCGCTTGTCTGAATGGCGGGCAATCTCAACTTCACGGTTAAGTACTACGGAAAGAAACTTACGATTAAGCAGCCGGGTTAAACTATCGCGCCCTGCTTCTAAACCTGAAGCGCGCTCTAGCACATCATCTAACAGCATGATGATGGTGCGCGCAGCGGTGCGAATATCGCTCAACGCCCGCAGCCGTGCAGTGGTATCTTCGCTGGCCAGGGCCTTTAACCATTCGCTATCCACCTGCTGAATGTGGCGCGATATCGTCGTAATTTCCGGCGCGCCCTCAAAGGCATGGCAGGCTTTATGAAAGTACCATAGGCCAAATTCGGAGTTTGCTAGCCGGGGAAAGTTGGCTATCTCCTGCTGGGCGGCCACGGCAAACATCAGCGTATTTTCCCAGTCCAATAGCGCCGAACGCTGCCGCTCGCGCTCATCGCCGATACTCTGGGTCAGAGAAAAGAGCTTGTATGCCTCTTCAGTGCGCGCATTGCGGTCACTGGCGACGGAGTAGGCGTGACTCATAATTTCCATGGCCATATCAATATGGTTGGAGACATACACAGAGGCGTCTCCCGGCGACAGCGGGCTATCAAAAGTGGCTTTCATCTGCTGATAAATTGCCTGTTTAAGCTGTCGTGCTCCGTTAAGCACTAGATTAACCGGGATATCGATACGGGCATGCACCTGGCCAATTTTTTCCTGATGCACGACCAGCGCATCGAAGTCAGCCAGTTCTACGGCAAACATGGCACTTAGCCAGCGCTGCATGGAAGGGTTTAAGCGCTGATGCACTTGGTCGTTAGAGAGAAACAGCGAGGCATGAGGATCTTCTAGCATGACGCTGTAGAAGTGATCAGCAAAGTGGGCGCAGTGTTGTTCGATCAGCGCTTCCACCGCTTGGCGTAACGCCATCGGCGTACTTTCCAGCAGCGTTCGCCACTCGGTAGCGAGCTGATTTTTATCTTTATAACGCATACTCCACCCGGCTCTGGTTGTTAAGGCGAGCCATGTTACCGTAAAGCAATGTTGCCAACACGAACCCAGCGCAGGGTTTTTTCACTCTTTGTTCTTAAACGCCAAGTTCTTAAACTGTTTATTCATAACACCCTAAGTTCTCAAACTAAAGGTTTTCACACTCAATACTTTTACACCTTCTGTTTTTACAACCTGTGCTATTACCTACGGCGCCCACTAATTAGTGGGCGCCGTGAATCGGGTGTGGATAACTTAAACGGTCAGGTGCTGCTTGATCAGCGCGTTGGAAAGCTCGCTAATATCGCCTTTGGCCACCGGTCGGCCGCGATCCATAATCACGAAGCGGTCGGCGTATTTGCGGGCGAAGGGTAGCTTCTGTTCTACCAGCAGCACTGTTAAGCCGTCCTCTTTGATCAGTTGGCGAATCACCTGACCAATTTGGGCGACGATATTGGGCTGGATGCCCTCCCCTGGCTCATCAAGAATCAGCAGCTTAGGTTCAATCACCAGCGCACGGCCAATAGCGAGCTGCTGTTGCTGCCCGCCGGATAAGTCGCCACCCCGGCGATGCTTCATCTCTTTTAACACGGGGAACAGGTCATAGATGCGCTCGGGGATTTTTTTCAGCCCGTCGCCTCGGGCAGCAAGCCCGGTGCGCAGGTTCTCCTCCACCGTGAGCAGCGGAAAAATCTGCCGTCCCTGAGGTACGAAGCCAATCCCCATTCGGGAGCGTGCTTCAACGGCTTTTTTGGTCAGCTCAATGTCGCCGTCACCGCCTTGGTAGCGTAGCTGGCCGCTCTTCACTGCCACTTCGCCCATGATGGCCTTCATTAAGGTGGTTTTACCCACCCCGTTACGGCCCATCACGCAGGTGCATTCGCCTGCGGGCACCTCAAGGTCTAAATCCCACAGCGTATGGCTTTGCCCATAAAATTGGTTGAGCCTTTCAATGGATAGCATCAGGCGGCCTCCTCATCATCGGCACCCAGGTAGACTTCAACCACCTTAGGGTCGCTTGATACCTGATCCATACTGCCCTCTGCCAGCACGCTGCCCTGATGCAGCACGGTCACTTTTCGGGCAATCGAGCGCACAAACCCCATATCGTGCTCTACCACCACCACAGACTGCTTACCCGCAAGGCTGGTTAGTAGCTCGGCGGTGCGCTCCATCTCTTGCTCCGTCATCCCCGCCACCGGCTCATCCACCAGCAGCAAGCGCGGTCGCTGCATCAACAGCATGCCAATTTCCAGCCACTGCTTCTGGCCGTGGGAGAGAATGCCGGCAGGCTGGTATCGCAGCGCGGTCAACCCAATGGTTTCCAGCACCTCATCAATGCGGTCTTTGATTTCACCGGTCATGCGGGCGGTCAGCGTGGGAAAAATCCGCTTATCTGCGGCCATGGCAAGCTCTAGGTTTTCGAACACGCTAAGCGCTTCAAACACCGTAGGTTTTTGGAACTTACGGCCAATGCCTAGGCTGGCGATGTCAGGTTCGTTCATTTGCAGCAGATTATGGCGACTACCGAACCACACGCTGCCTTGGTTGGGCCGCGTTTTGCCGGTGATGATGTCCATCATAGTGGTTTTACCCGCCCCGTTGGGGCCGATAATGCAGCGCAGCTCGCCGTCATCGATGGTCAGGTTTAAGTTGTTGATGGCCTTGAAACCATCGAAGCTCACTGTGACATCTTCCATATACAGAATCGGGCCATGGCGCACATCTACCGGGGAAGCCTGGGGAGCCATAAAATCAAACACCCGGTCGCGCTGGCTCAGCGATTGTAAAAAGCTCATACGGCGGCCTCCTTAGGTGTGCTGTTGGGTTGTTCGCTCTCATCGCCCTGCTTGCGTCGCTTGAGATGGCGAAATAGCCCCGCCACGCCCTTGGGCAGAAAGACCGTTACCAGTACGAACATCGCCCCTAGGGCAAACAGCCAGGCATCCGGCATCACGCCGGTAAACACGGTTTTGGCGTAGTTAACCAAAATTGCCCCAATTACCGCGCCATATAGCGTGGCACGACCGCCCAGCGCGACCCACAGCACAATCTCAATAGAGAAAATTGGCGAAAACTCGCTGGGGTTAATAATGCCTACCTGTGGCACGTATAGCGCCCCCGCCAAGCCCGCCAGCATGGCTGACACCACAAACACAAATAGCTGAAAACGCTCCACCCGGTAGCCAATAAAGCGCGTGCGCGCCTCGGCGTCTCGGGTGGCCACACACACTCGGCCTAGTTTGCTGGTGACAATCGCGCGGCAAAGAACGTAGCCCAGCGCTAGCGCCACGCCGGTAGCAATAAATAGTCCTAAGCGGGTGTCATTACTGCGCAGGTTGTAGCCCAGCAGCTCGCGGAAATCGGTCAGCCCGTTGTTGCCGCCAAAGCCCATCTCATTGCGGAAGAATGCCAGCATCAGGGCAAAGGTGAGCGCTTGGGTGATGATCGACAGATAAACCCCGGTCACCCGTGAGCGAAAAGCTAAAAAGCCGAATACCAATGCCAGCAGGCCGGGCGCTATCAACACCATGGCAAACGCGAACCAGGCCATATCAAAGCCGAGCCAGTACCAGGGCAGGCTATCCCAGCTGAGAAACACCATGAAATCCGGTAATACCGGGTCACCGTAAGTGCCACGGTCACCGATTTGGCGCATCAGGTACATGCCCATGGCGTAGCCGCCAATGGCAAAAAATGCGCCGTGGCCAAGGCTTAAAATACCCAAGTAACCCCACACCAGGTCGACCGCTACCGCCAGCAGCGCGTAGCTTAAGTACTTGCCAAACAGGTTTACCGTGTAGGCATTCACATGTAGCGGATGGCCCTGGGGTACCGCTAGGTGCAGCACAGTGACCAGCAGAAGTGCGGCAAACAGCACGCCAAGAAAAATCTGCGTGGCCCGTTCGCCAAACGGGCGGGTTAGCCAAAACTGGCTCGAGGATGATTGCGTCGTTAATGAAGTCGTTGATGACATCGCTTAGCCCTCCGCAGCCCGGCCCTTCTGCGGGAAGAGTCCACGCGGGCGTTTTTGAATAAACAGAATGATAAAGACCAGCACAATAATCTTGGCAAGCACTGCGCCTGCCCAGGGTTCCAACACTTGGTTGATAATGCCCAGGGAGAGCCCAGCCACCAGGGTGCCCCACAGGTTGCCCACGCCGCCAAACACCACCACCATGAACGAATCAATAATGTAGTTTTGGCCAAGGTTGGGGCCTACGTTGGTCAGCTGCGAGAGCGCAACGCCTGCCAAACCTGCCACGCCAGAGCCCAGCGCAAAGGTCATGATATCCACACGGGTAGCGCGGATACCCATAGAGCGTGCCATAGCGCGGTTTTGAGTCACGGCGCGAACCTCAAGCCCCAGGCGCGTGCGGCGCATAATCAGCATCAGGCCTGCAAACACCACCAGTGCAAAACCCAGTACAAACATGCGGTTGAGCGTTAATGACAGGGCGTCGTTAATCACCAACGAACCGCTCATCCACTCGGGTGTAATCACGGTGCGGTTCAGCGGCGAGATCACCGTGCGCACCAGCTGCTGCAGAATCAGGCTAATACCGAAGGTGGCTAGCAGGGTTTCCAGCGGGCGGCCTTTGAGGAACTGGATCACGCCACGCTCAATGGCAATACCTGCAAGTGCCGCCACCATAAAGCCCGCAGGAATCGATAAGATTAACGCTAGCCCTGGCTGGCCGGGCAAGAATTGCTGCATCATCCAGGTGGTATAAGCGCCCAGCATGATCAGCTCGCCGTGGGCCATGTTAATCACCCCCATGACACCAAAGGTAATTGCCAAACCAATCGCCGCCAGCACCAATACGGAGCCTAAACTTAAGCCGAAGTAGAGGGTCTCAATACCGCGGTTGATTCTCAGATTCTGCTCAATACTGCTCAGCGCTTCTCTTGCTGCATCGGCAATAATAGGATCTTCCCCGCTGGCCGCGCGGCTGAGCGCCACACGGGCACGGGGGTGAAGGCTACCGCGCAGTGCCTCAACGCCTTCAAGCTGGCCACTCTCTACTTGATAAATGGCAAGCGCCTGGGCAAGGCGACGCTGTACCTGGCGGTCCTCCTCCTCTGTGATCAGTTCACCGAGCGGCTCGGCTAGCTCTTCATCCACTTCACCCAATAACCGTTCTGCCGAAGAACGGCGACGCTCAACATCGGGTGAATAGAGGTCCACCACCGCAATGGCGCTGCGTAGCTGATTGCGCAGGGCGTTATTAATACCGATGCGATCCAGCTCGCGGCGCGACATATCGCCCAGAGGTTCATTGGTCAACGCATCCGCCACTGGCCAGTCACGACCACGGTTATCAAGCACCACCACAAAACGGCCGTCGTCAGTGCGTTGTAAGCGGCCATCCAGGAGTGCCTGTAGCCAGTCGCGGGCGCGCTCATCGTCGCTTTGCACTATGGCCGTAATCGCCTCTCCTTTGGCAGGATAAGAACGCACGTCCAACGCTTCGAGCAGTTCCAGCGCGGCTGAGTCATCAGGTGGGTTGGAGTCAGATTGTGCTTGTGCAGTGAACGAAATGCTCAGTAGCAGCGCGCACAAAAGCCCCAAGGAAAGGAAACGCCTCATAGGGGTTCTTCCTTTGGTTGTCTAACAAGGGTTGTCTAAAAAGGAGAGGTAGCGTGCTCCCTTGCCGCGTGTTGTTGCACTGCTTCGCTTGGCATCCATGGGCCTAGCGAAGCAGTGCGGCAAGGGATAAGGGTGTTACTCAGCGAGGGCCGCCTCGGCTTCTTCTGCTGCGGTGCTACCACCACAGGAGCCGGTCGCAACGTTGAAATTGCCGCAGCGCATGGGCGCACGCCAGTCGGCGATCAAATCACGTGAACCCGGCAGGTAGTCAGACCAGGCATCGCCCGCAACGGTTGACGGCGTTTGCCATACGATGTCGAACTGGCCGTTATCCTGCACCTCACCAATCAGCACTGGCTTGGTAATGTGGTGGTTAGGCATCATGGCCGCATAGCCGCCGGAGAGATTGGGAACCGTTACGCCAATAATTGCCTCTTTTACTGCATCAACGTCGGTAGTACCTGCTTTACGTACCGCTTCCGCCCACATGTTGAAGCCGATGTAGTGCGCTTCCATGGGGTCGTTAGTGACGGCTTCCTCATCGCCGGTCCAGTCAATCCAAGCATCTATAAAGTCATAGTTTTCGTCGGTATCAACGCTCATAAAGTAGTTCCACGCGGCCAAGTGGCCCACAAGCGGCCCGGTATCAATACCTGAAAGCTCCTGCTCACCTACCGAGAAAGCAATCACCGGGATATCCGCAGCGTCAATGCCTTGGTTAGCCAGTTCCCGGTAGAAGGGAACATTGGCATCGCCATTAATCGTCGAAACCACGGCGGTAGATTTGCCCTCTTCACCAAAGCGGCGTATTTCAGAGACGATATTCTGCCAGTCCGAATGGCCGAACGGCGTGTAGCTGATCATGATGTCTTCGTCTGCCACACCATGCTCATCTTTTAAGAATGCTTCCAGAATCCGGTTGGTGGTGCGCGGGTAGACATAATCGGTGCCGACCAGTGCAAAACGCTCGATACCGACTTCATTAATCAGATACTCAACGGCAGGAATCGCCTGCTGGTTGGGGGCCGCGCCGGTATAGAAGACGTTTTCAGAAGACTCTTCCCCTTCGTACTGTACCGGGTAGAACAGCAGGCCGTTTAGCTCTTCAAACACCGGTAGAACGGCTTTACGCGATACCGAAGTCCAGTTACCAAACACAACGTCTACTTCATGCTGAGCCAGCAGCTCACGGGCGCGCTCGGCAAACAGCGGCCAGTTAGAAGCCGGGTCGACCACTACGGCTTCAAGCTCGCGGCCCAGCAAACCACCGGCGTCATTCTGCTGCTCAATTAGCATCTCAACGGTGTCTTTTAGCGTTGACTCACTGATCGCCATGGTGCCTGAAAGCGAATGAAGAATACCGACTTTGATGGGGTCGTTATCTTGGGCAACCGCGTGGGCGCTGGCGCCCATTACCGCGGCGGCAATTAAGCCAGTGGTAAAACGGCCAAGGGTGCGAGGGTGTGTCTTGCGCTGCAGTGTGGTCACTTGAACCTCCTTGCGCCCCTTATGCTTGGGGCTCTGTATGTTGGCTGCGTGCTGAAACCTCTGCCTCTTGCTGCTACCGGCATTGGTGCGCTTCAGCACGTCCACTAGAGTGGTACCTATTACGCCTGCAAGGGGTGCGCCACACTGGAACAAATGAATTTAATAAATAATAAATCAAACACTTAGCCATTAACTAAGAAACACCTAAAAACGCTTTATGCACTAACGTAGCGCGCTAACGCATCCTTAATGCACGGCTTGGATGCACCAGGAGAGCACCATGCACCAAGAAAGCATTCACAGCGATTTAGTGTAAAAAACTAAAAAAACGCCCTAGCTAGGCTAAGGCGCTAAACGTTTTTTAAAAAGAGGGATGCTTAAGCCACGGGGCGCTTACGACGCTTCTTTAAGAGCGGTAAACCAAGCGACAGCAGCGCAATAAGCAGAAGGCTCAGTGAGATGGGTTTTTCAACAAAAATCATCCAGTCCCCGCCAGAAATCTGCAGCGCGCGGCGCATGGACTCTTCCATGATATTGCCTAGAATCAGCGCCAAAATCAGCGGTGCTGCGGGGAAGCCAAATAAGCGCATCCCCAGGCCAATCAACCCAAAACCAAGCAGCAGCAGTAGATCAAATACGCTGAAGCTCATGCCGTAAACGCCAATCATGCAGAAGATTAAAATCAGCGATAGCAGCAGTGGCCGTGGTAGATCAAGAATTTTGGCGATCAGTGGAATCAGCGGCAGGTTGAGTACCAGCAGGAAGATGTTGCCGATATACATACTCGCGATAACCCCCCAAAACACATCCGGGCGCTGCTCAAGCATCATTGGCCCAGGCGTTACCCCCATCACCAAAAGCGCACCCAGCAGCACCGCCGTCGTACCAGAACCCGGCACACCCAGCGTTAGCAGCGGCACAAATGAACCGGTACAGGCAGCGTTATTGGCCGCTTCCGGGGCAGCAACCCCCTTAATATTGCCCTTACCGAAAGTATCGCCATCTTTAGCAATACGTTTTTCCATGCTGTAGCCAAGAAAAGAGCCAATCGTGGCCCCTGCGCCAGGCAGCACCCCGGTAAAGAAACCAAGTACCGAGCTACGGCTGATAGGGCCTGCAATCTGCTTCATTTCACTGCCCGACAGTTTTAGCGAGCCAATCGCATTTCGCTTCGGCGCTTTACCGCCACCGCCCCGTAGCAGCATGTAAAAAACTTCTGCCAAGGCAAAAATACCCAGAGCCACCACCAGAAAATCGATACCGTCGAGCAAGTTAATAGTGCCAAAGGTAAAGCGCTCGGTACCCGTTTGTAAGTCGATACCAACAATGGAGATCATCACACCCACTACCGCCGCAATTAACCCTTTCACCAAGGATTTATCCGATAGTGAGACCACGGCGGTAAGGCCCAGTACCATCAACGCAAAATACTCCGGTGGGCCAAAACTCACCGCGACTTTGGAAAGTAGCGGTGCCACTAGCATCAAAAAGACAATCGAAATGGTGCCGCCAATGAAGGAGGCATAGGCAGCAATAGCCAGCGCTTTCCCGGCCATCCCCTGCTTGGCCAACGGATAGCCGTCAAAGGAGGTCGCCACCGTGCCTGCAACACCGGGGGCATTAAGCAGAATAGACGACGTAGAGCCGCCAAAAATCGCGCCGTAGTAAACCCCCGCCATCAAGATCAGCCCTGACGAAGGCTCCATGGCAAAGGTAATCGGAATCATCAGTGCCAGTGCACTAATCGGCCCTAGGCCCGGCAGCATGCCGATAATAGTGCCCGCAAATACACCAGCAAAGACATACGCAATATTCATTGGCTCAAGCGCGATGCCAAAGCCATACATCAAATTGTTTAAGGCATCCATGGGAGACTCTCTCGCAAAACCCGCTACAAATTCAGCATCACGGTGTGATTAGAACGGCAGAACGCCGGTTGGAAGGTAAACATCCATGACCCGCGTCATCGTCAGATAAAGCACCAGCACCACACCCAAAGAGGACGCTAGGTTGACCCCATGACGTTGGTAGCCGTAGTAAGCGGTCAAGCCAACGCACAGTAGCGTTGAGGCAAGCACAAAACCCAATGGCACCAGCAGCAGCGCGTAGGCAGCAATGGCCAGCGCGGTTATTACAACGCGTGCCCAGGGAGTAAGCAGCAGCGGCCCTTGGGTAGCGTCTTGATCGATTTCATCGGCGCCTGCAATCGGGGTGGGTTTCTCAAAAAAGAGAAAAACCGATAGCAATAGCAACGCCGCGCCCAGCACTTTAGGGAACAGGTCAGAATCCACTGGTCGTGGCAACGGGAAAACAGGAATCTGCCACGCCATCGCTAGATAGGCAGCCGCCAACAGCGCTAACACAAGTGCCAGCCACTGGTTAGTGTTTAATCGAGTCATTGGAATCTCTCCGAAGGCGCCGTGGCATTTAAGCACTGCCTTGCGGTATCGGTCTCAGACGATGAATCCCGATGGCGAAACGCCATCGGGAGGACTCAGAGGAGCGCTTACTGGCGCAGTAGGCCAAGCTCGCTCAGCACGTCGCTGAATAGCTCTTTCTGCTGATCCAAAAAGTCGCCAAATTCTTCGCTGCTTTGATAGGCATCAATCCAGCCCAGCTGATCACGGGCCTGCTGCCAACCGTCGGTTTCTAGCATTTCAGCGAAGAGATTTTCATAGTAGGTGACGGCTTCTTCAGGCATGTCGGGGGTACCCATCACGCCACGCCAGATATCGAACGTGTAATCAACACCCTGCTCTTGGTAGGTGGGGACATCCGCTAAGCTGCCCGTCAAACGCTCAGGTGCGGATACGCCCAGTGCACGTAATTGACTGCCTTCTCCCAACTGGCCAGCGGCTTCACCGGCGCCGGTAATAACCGCTTCTACATGCCCCCCCATCAGGTTGGTCATGGCGTCGCCACCGCCTGAGAACGGAATGTAGTTGACGCTAGAGGCATCTAACCCCGCCGCTGATGCCAAGCCCGCCACTGAGATGTGGTCCATAGAGCCAGGGGCACTGCCGCCACCAACGCTCAAACGAGGGTTCTCTTTTAACGCATCAAATAGGTCATTGATGGTTTCATACTCAGCGTTTGCAGAAACCAAAATGATGGAGTAATCGGTAATTAAGCGCGCGACCGGTGTGAAATCAGTGTGGTCGTAGCGGGAGGCACCGGCGAGCGGTACCAGAATTATCGGTGGGCTGGTCGCAAACAGCTTGTGTGGGTTACCGCTATCGCGGGCGATTTGCGCCCACGCGACCGCACCGCCGCCGCCAGGCACGTTAATCGCCGCAAAGTTACGCTCAGCAAGCTGCTCTTCTTGCAGCACACGGGAAACGGTACGTACCAGTGTGTCCCAGCCACCGCCTGGGTTAGCCGGGGCTACAAATTCAATTGAGCGGCTCGGCGACCACTCTTCAGCGTGAACGTTGGTTGTTACGGCAAGGGCAGCCATCGGCAGGGCCAGCACGGCTAGGCGCTTTAGGGAAGGCGAGATCATTGGCGTTCTCCACGATTCAGCTATTTTTTATAAGCGTATTGTTATAAACAACGTTATAAACGTGTGGTTATATGCGTGTTGTAGTGTGGTTACGCTGAGAACGTTAGAAGAAGTTAGGTTCAGGGGACAAGCTTATGGGCATAAAGGACAAACTGTTCTTTATGTGCGTTTTGTTCATTTTGTTCACGCGGATACATTACAGCGCCTCTAACCAGCCTTTCGCCGCGGCTAGTAGCCGGTAGCGCCGCTCAGGTCGACCAACATCGCCATACCCTAGCTCTGCGTTAACCGCCTGTTCAGCCACTAAAAACTCCAAGTAGCGCCGCGCCGTGGAGCGGCTTGCCCCCATGGTGCGCGCCACCTGCATAGCCGTAAGCGAGTCCTGTGCTGCTGCCAGCGCATCCACCACGCGGCGTAGCGTTAATCGGTCAACCCCTTTGGGTAGCGAGCGCGTCGCTGGCCGCGGTGGCTCGTTCGGCTGCAACCGCGCTAGCACCTGATCTAGCTCGTCTTGATTCATTTCAACGCGATTGGCCAAGGCTGCTCGCTCTCGGCGAAAGCGGCTCAACATCTGGCTCATCCGCGTGACTTCAATGGGTTTAATCAGGTAGTCGAAAACGCCACCGCGCAGCGCTTCGCTAATGGTTTCCACTTCACGGGCGGCGGTCACCATCACAATATCCACATGCACATAGTCGCGCCGGATAGCCCATAGCAATTCTAGGCCTTCCACATCAGGCAAATACGCATCCAATAGAATCAGTTGGATAGTGTCAGCATGCTCGGCCATTAGCGCTTTTGCTTCGCTGCCGTTGCGTGCCATTCCCACCACATAAAAGCCGTCGCTCTGTTCGATAAACGCTTTATGGATATCAGCAATGCGAAAATCGTCTTCGACGACCAAAATACCGTACTGCGCCGTAGACATAGTCATCCCTCTTATACTGGCATCGTTATTATGAGTAGGACGTCGTGGCTGCTTGATCGCAAAGCGAGCGATCAAGCACAGCAATAAAGCACGCACCGCCTAATTCGCTCTCTTCTAGCGTCACCTCACCGCCGTGCTGACGGCACAGCCGCGCGACCAAGGCTAAACCAATGCCACGATGCTTGCCGGTTTTAGTCGAAAACCCTTCTTGAAAGATCGACTGTGCATGCTCACCAGGGACGCCTGGGCCGTTATCCTCTACTTCAATCAACAGCTGCTCCCCCAGGTCGGTAAAGAACAGGCGGACTGTTGGGGTATCGCTGTTTGGGCCATTAAGCGCAGCATGGCAGGCATTATCCAATAAGTTGCCCACCACGCTCATCATGACCTCTTGTCCAGTGGGCGTTAAGGGGCTGGAGAGTGAGCTCTGCTCATCAATTTCCAACGCAACCCCAAGCTCTCGGGCACGGGTCAGCTTACCCAGCAGCGTTCCGCTTAATACCGCGTCGGTGACATGGCGCATCAAAAAGCTCATCTGCGCCTGAGCACGTTCAGTTTCGTGATGAATCAGCGCCAGCGCCTCGTCAATACGTTTTAGCTGGAGTAAGCCTGAAATAGTGTACAGCTTGTTAGAAAACTCATGGGCTTGAGCACGCAGCATATCCACATCACGGCTTGCCTGGGTCAGCGCTTGGGAAAGGTCAACAATCTCACGGCGGCTACGAAATGTGGCAACGGCGCCTTCAATCTCGCCTTCATGCACAATCGGCACGCGATTGACCACCACCGGGTGGTCACCCAGCCACATCTCCTGGTTGAACTCCTGCTCACCGTGCCTTAATACTTCCAGTAGCCGCGAATTAGGCACCACTTCGCGAATCGGCTGGCCCAGCAGCACATGCTCATCCAGCAATCCTAAAAAACGCCGCGCTTGTTGATTCACTAAGGTAATCTGCCCCTCGCGGTTGACCGCCAGAATACCCTCGTGGATCGACTGTAAAATCGCCTCTTTTTCCATGGCCAGACGGGCAATCTCGTAGGGCTCTAAACCAAGAATGACCTTTTTAAGATGCTGTGACAGCCAGTAGGCGCCTGCAAACCCTAAGGCGATCATCAGCGCCACTAACGCCCAACCAAAGTTGGTATAGCGCCCCACATCCATGGCCACACGATCGAGCATAAAGCCCACCGAGACCACGCCGATAATATTCCCCTCTTCATCCCAGATGGGAGTCTTGCCGCGCATTGCGGTACCCAGCGTGCCGGTTGCCTCTGACACATATGACTGACCATAAATCAGCGCTTGGTCGTTGTCGCCGCCTACCATGGGGTGGCCGATGCGTTCCGGCAGCGGGTGCGAATAGCGAATCGTCTGAGCATTGCCCACCACCACATAGCGGGCGCCGGTTTCTTGGCGAACGCGCTCCGCCAAGGGTTGGATAATTAACGCGGGATCAGGGGTAGCAAACGCATGAATGATTTGCGGCATACCCGCCACCGTTTTAGCCACCGCCAACGCCCGCTCACCCATTTGATAGGTAATGATTTCCGCTTTGCGGTGATTCAGATACGTGCCTTGCGCCAGCAGCATACCGGCCAATAAGAAGCCCACCAACAGCATGACCTGTAAGCGAAAGCTGCGCTTATACCAGCGGTGTTTTGCGCGGGTGCGGCGCCAGCGCTGTAATTCAGCCAGCGTTCGGGGGCGGGAAGCAGTCATAACGGAACTCATAGTGCGCGACAGCGTCATTATGGCACCGCAATGCCAAGAGGCGTTAGCCATGGCGCTGTTGTGGCACGTTGCCTTAATAGCAGCCATCTAGCCGCGTCTATATACTGATACCTACTAGCTGCGCTTTAAGGTCAGCTGTTCGCACCGTTGTGTACTCAAGGAGGAGAGTCGTGCTAAGCCTTACAAGATGTATCGTGCTAGCCAGTAGTTTAGTAGGGGTTTCTGCAGCAACGGCTAGCCCATTTTATGCGCCCCCTCCCCCTCAAGATGACGCCCCCCTATTCAGTGGCGACGCTGAGCTTGGGTTTAACCAGCTTTCCGGCAATACCGATAGCCGTACTCTGATTGGCAAAACACGCCTAACATGGATTACCGGCCAGTTGACTCACTCACTGCGCGGTGAAGTGCGCAATGTCAGCAGAGATGGCAACACAAGCGCTGAACAGTATTTACTGGCGGGCCGCGAGCGCTACGACTTTAACGGCCCGCACTATTTATTCGGTTTTGCTCGGTGGGAAAAAGACCGCTTTGCCGGTTACGACCAACAGCTCTCCGCGATTGGTGGCTACGGCCGACAAATTGTCGATGGTGAGCGCCATTACCTCTCCCTTGAGGCGGGGCCAGGCTATCGTCACGATCGACTACGCGACGACGAAAATGAGCGGCTCGCCGTGGCCTATTCCGCCCTTGATTACCGTTGGGAGTTTTCGCAACACTCTGACCTTAAGCAGGAGATGTCCGTTGAGTATACCGACCAAAATACGACGTCACGGTCACTCACAGCCCTGACAACACGCTTGAACTCTCGGCTGTCGTTACGGCTATCCCACGAGATCAAACACAATTCACTACCGCCAGAAGATGCCAGCGAACGTACTGATCACACCACCAGTGCCTCGCTGCTGTTTCGTTGGTAATGAAAGTCCCTCTCTGAAAAACGCTGAGAACTCTTCGCCTACGGACGCTTTTTGACTGCTTTATATCAGTGCATGACGGTGTTTATCTTGCACCAAAGCAAAACGCATTAGACCTTGGTCTATATTTGCGATAAACTACATCCAGTTTCCTGTCCTCGCGCCATTCATTGAATGGCGCTTTTTTTTGTTCGAAAAACCAAGCTTTAAAAAAATCTGTGGACCTATGCGTTACACCCGTTTGCGCAAGGTGCTGATAAATGGGCACCTCTGCCCCTGACTTTTCATTTATAGGTGTTTTATGAACCAACCTGTCCCAAACGAGGGCCGCATACAGCGTACCATTGGCGACCCTATTGTGCTGCTCCTCAGCATTGGCTTTATCGTCGCGTTTCTTGCTCTGTCACTGTACGACATTGAGCTGGTCGCCGACTCCATCAGCGCCGGGTTCGCTTGGACGGCCCTGGTGCTGGGCAGCTACTTTCAACTGTTGCTTTTGCTGACCTTCTTTATCGCGATTGGCTTGGCCGCCACCCCCGCTGCCAGTGCTAAAATTGGTAATCTTGATACACCAGAAATAAGCACCTTCAAGTGGCTATCGATTATTTTGTGCACCTTACTGGCGGGTGGCGGGGTATTTTTCGCTGCCGGAGAGCCGGTTTATCACTTCGTGGTCACGCCGCCGGCATTTGATACCGAAGCAGGCACCGCTGAAGCCGTCTCTGGCGCGCTGGCCCAGTCGTTTATGCACTGGGGCTTCATGGCATGGGCCGTACTGGGCTCCCTGACGGCAGTAGTGCTGGCCCACGCCCACTATGTGAAAGGCCAACCGCTTCAACCGCGTACGCTGCTGTACCCAATTTTAGGCGAGCGCCTAATGCGTGGCCCACTGGGGGCGGTAGTCGATGCGTGCTGTGTGATTGCAGTCGTTGCCGGCACGGTCGGCCCGATTGGTTTTTTGGCAACGCAGGTAAGCTTTGGCCTGCATGAGCTATTTGGACTACCTGAAGGCTACCCCGGACAGCTGATTATTTTGGCAGTGTTGGGCAGTGTTTATGTGCTCTCGTCCATGAGTGGCGTACACAAAGGTATCCAGCTACTCAGCCGTTTTAATGTGCTGCTGGCGCTGGCGATTGGCGCGGCGATTTTCGTCTTTGGGCCTACGCTGTTTTTGGTCAACACCTACGTTGCGAGTATGGGCGCCTATGCGAGTGAGTTCTTCACCATGGCGACCATGACCGCCGACACCGCACCAGCGTGGTGGATGCAGTGGTGGACGGTATTCTTCTTTGCCTGGTTTATTGGCTATGCGCCGTTAATGGCAATTTTTGTGGCGCGTATTTCTCGGGGCCGCAGCATTCGCGAGATGATTCTAGCCGTTGCGGTTCTTGCGCCTATTGCGACTACCGTATGGTTTACCTTGCTGGGCGGCTCGGGTATTTACTACCAGCTCAACGGCGTCATTGACCTCACCGATGCGCTGAACAACTTCCAATTTGATGTGGCAACATTAACAGTTGCCCAGGCGCTGCCCGGCGGCACTTGGATGGCGCTGGCAATTCTATTGCTGACCACCATTTTTGTGGCGACCACGGGTGATTCAATGAGCTACGCCATTGCGGTAGTGGGCGCTGGTCACGACAACCCCAGCCCTTACATACGTGCCTTCTGGGGCATTGCGATGGCGCTGATGGCGGCGGTTCTGCTCTACATGGGCGCTGGACAAATCGGCGCGCTGCAGCAGTTTATCGTGATTACTGCGATTCCCGTGTCATTGATCTTACTGCCATCACTCTGGAATGGCCCCCAGGCAGCCTATGCCATGGCGCGGGAGCAGGGCATCATCAAGTAAAAGCGCCTCTCGTGTTGATAGCGCTTCTTATAGCCCTTCCAGCAGTCGCAGAATCATCTGCGGCTGCTGATTGGCCTGGGCCAAAATCGCTACGCCTGCCTGCTGTAGGATTTGAGCACGGATCAGATTCGAGACTTCCTGTGCGTAGTCGGCATCCTGGATGCGTGACCGCGCGGCAGACGTGTTGATAATGTTGGTATTCAGCCCTTCGATAACGCTCTCAAAGCGGTTTTGCACAGCCCCCATATAGCTACGCTGACGGTCTACGCGTTTAAGTGCTTCATCCATGGCAGTGAGTGGGTTGTCTGTTGCGCTGTTATCACCCAGTACACTGAAACCTTCCAAGCCTAATGCCTGTAAGCCCATCGCCTCAAAACGCACCCCGATCACATTACCTGCATTGGCGCCGACCTGGATATTGAGCGTCTTATCGCTTCCCAACAGTCCGATGCCGTTGAAATTGCTCTGCCCTGCCAGGCGCTCAATCTCCTCCAAACGCTGGTCGATTTCCCCCTGGATAGACGCCAGATCGGAGGGTGCATTTGTGCCATTGGCCGCCTGAACGCTTAGCTCTCGAATGCGCTGCAGATTATCGTTAATCTGGTTAAGCGTGCCTTCAGCCGTCTGCACCATGGAGATGCCGTCATTGGTATTGCGGATCGCCTGATTCATGCCTTTTATTTGCGCCGTCATACGGTTGGCAATTGCCTGCCCGGCGGGGTCATCCTTGGCGCTATTAATGCGCAGGCCCGACGATAACCGCTGCATGGCGGTTTGCATCGACTGCTGGCTACTGCGCAGATTATTTTGCACCAGTAGCGACGTTATATTGGTCGCAAGACTGATCACGCTGATTCCTCTTAGGGCTGCTACTTCGGCCGCTGGCAAACGCACCGTGGCAGTCACTTTAATATCGGCAGAGGAGCGCAGAAGGTGAGGCTTAGTAGGTAAAAAAAATGCGTTATTGCATGCTGGCCGAGGGCGTAATCGAGCGCCCAGTGGCGGCTAATAGCTCATCGACGGGGCCACGCACGTAGTCGTGGTGATAATAAGCCGTGTCCACTACCTCGCCATCCCACGCGACGATGTCTAAATCCATCGTTCTCGGACCGGATTTAATCGGCCCGCGGATGCGGCCCAAACGCTCTTCAACCTCTTTTAAATAGGCACGAAAGGCGGTGTAATCAAAGGAAGTGCGCACCAGTAACGCCGCGTTAAGAAAATCAGGCTGCTGCTGAAACCCCACGGGCGAGGTACGAATCGCCTGGGAGTTGGCTACCAGCTCGCACTCTTGGCCCAAAATGGCGAGCGCTTGTGTGTAGTGCTGGTCGGGCTGAATATTGCTGCCTAACGAGATTACGCATTCATGGTAGGCAGTACCCAAAGTTGCATGTGACGACGTTGATGGCATAGCAGCACTCCAGCCTCAAAGGCATGATAAAGGCAGTCACAAAAGCAGGCAGTCGCGAACGTAATAGCGAAAGCCGTCATTAAATAGGCGCCTCACTAGAGTAGCTCGGCTTATATTTTGTTCAACCCCTGTACAATTTATTGACAAACGCTGAGTACACGCAGAGAGTCATGGCTGTCGTTGACATTCTTCAAGACTGAGGAGCTGCTATGCATACACCCGCTGCATTAGTGACCGGAGGCGCCACCCGCTTGGGGCGCCACTTCGCCGAAGCCCTGGCGGAAAAGGGCTATGATATTGCGTTGCACGTCAATAGCTCACGGGGGGAGGCCGAAGAGGTTGCCAAAGGCATTCGCCAAAAAGGCCAAGCGTGCGAAATACTGCCGTGCAACTTCTTAAGCGACGCGCTTGAAGAGCTGGTAGCCACTGCCAAGCAGCGCTTTCCAGGCCTGAATGTGCTGATAAATAGTGCTTCTGCGTATGAACCGGCGCCTATTGCTAGCACCAACATGGCGATGCTGGAAACGCAGTTTCGGGTCAATCTGTTTACGCCGCTGCTCCTCACGCGCCACTTTGCAGAGGCCGTAGAGAACGGTCAGGTCATCAACATCATTGATAATAAAGTGGCCTACCACCAGTACCCTTACGCGGCCTATTTACTGTCGAAAAAGAGCCTTGCCGACATGACGCGCATGGCGGCACTGGAATTTTCCCCACGCCTGCGTATTAACGGTATTGCGCCCGGCGTGGTACTCCCTGCGTCCCAACGCACCAGCGACTATATTCAATGGCGTATAGAAGGCATTCCGCTTAAACAGCAGGGTGACCCCAGCCATCTTGTACAAGCTATGTACTACTTACTGGATAACAACTTCGTGACCGGGCAAGTCCTGTTCGTAGATGGCGGTGAGTCAAACAACCTGGAAGGGCAGCACTCAGAAAACTACCCTGTGTAGCCCTCCTTCACGCCTTTATGCACTGCCTCAAACGCAGCGGGGCCGCCCAAAGGCGGCCCCGCTGTACGCTATCACCATCCCGACTACTTCGCCGGGATGTGGGGTCTAATCCTCGTCAAAGTCTCCTTTAAATTCAGGATTTGACTTGGAGCGCGGGTCATCTTCGCTCAGGCGACTCGCATCGCCTGTGCGCGGCTGACCACCGGGACGGCCATCAATATCAAAGTCCTGCCGCATGATACGCAGGTTGGCCGGCGGCGCTTCACCCTCTTTACCCACGCCAAAGTAGAGCGTGGTATGCGGGAACGGAATCTCAATACCCACATTATCAAAGTGGATTTTCACTAAGCGGTTATACGCTCGCCCAATGGCCCACTGCATGCCTGGGATGGTTTTAATACGCACGCGTATGTTAACCGCGCTATCCCCAAGGCTGGTTACCCCGGCGACTTCAAGCGGCGCCAAGATATTCATCTTATGCTCTTCACTGGCAGACAGCTCGTCAAACGCATTACGTAGCTGAACGATGGCATCGTCAATGCTTTCACGATAGGCAATACCGTATTCACCCACATGGTAGCCAAAATCACGCATGTAGTTGGAAACGGTATCGACACTTGAGAACGGTACGATGTGGTAAGTACCGTTAAGGTCGCGAATACCCACAGAGCGAATACTGAGCCGCTCTGCCGTTCCCGTAATGCCGCCCAGGGTCACCACATCGCCAGTATTCATGGCATTTTCAACCTGAATAAAGACGCCAGTGATGACATCCTGAACCAGCTTCTGTGCACCAAAACCAATCGCTAGACCCAGCACACCGGCACCAGCAATCAGCGGGCCGATATTAATGCCGATTTCCGACAGTACGATCATGCCAGTAATGGTCACCATGGCGATAGCAAGGGCATTACGGAACAAGCTCAATAGGGTTTTAGCGCGCGGCGAAGGCTCCCCATGGCCCGTTTCCGGGTTGAGTTTATGCTCGATCAGGCTTGCGAGTCCCAGCCACACGCCAAGCGCCACAATTAGAATGATGGCAACGCCGAACAGGTTGCCCACCAGATTGGCACCACGTTCAGAAGCGTACCAAGCCCTCAGGTCAAAGGCGCCCCAAGCATCCAGCACTACCATGATGACCGCGATCAAAATAATGGTACGCAGCACACGCAGCGCATTAGGCACGTAGCTGTTTAAACGTGCTTCTAGTAGCGGCAATTTACGGCGTAGATCATCGGAAAGTTGAATACGACGGCCAATGGTTTGGCTCAAGAACGACGAGAGCAGAATGCCAATGACCACGGCAGCCAGCGTTTTCAGCGTCGCAAAAAGCACAAACGGCAGGGCATCTCCGGGGCGTACTAGCGTAAGTACAAAGACAATCAAGAAATAGAGCAGCGCAAACAGGTGCCAGGTACGGGCGAACAGCTGCAGCGAGACACGGCTAGCGGTTAACGTTGAGCGCGCCGCCATGTCATTCAGGTTATCCCGCAGGCGAAGGCGGTTTTTAAGCACCACGCCCACCGCGTAAATAAACGCCAGCACCATAATGACGGTGCCTAACAACTGCCCAAGCGCAGCTGCCAAGTAGAAGTTGACCAGGGGCACCACTACCATTAAGCCGTACCCGACCATACCAATCAGGCGCGCTAACCAACGGTTCCAATACGACGCTTCTGTAGCTGAAATAGGTAGCAGGCGCAGTCCTTCATAGCGCGAAGAGAACAGCATCCGCACGGCCGCTTTAAGCAGCTCAATAATCAGGAAGGCATTTAAAAAGAGTGACGCGCGGGTAGAGAGCTCGCCGGTTTCGCCCACCGCAAAGGTCGCTAGCAGGTTACCGCCTACATAGGCCAGGGCGACCAGTAACACATCGATGACCGCGGCAATAGCAACGCATACCACCAGCCTAAGAACAGGGGTTAGCCCGCTGCCCAGTTGCGACCAAGCACTAATTTTTGTGAAAAGAGGCTTCGCAAGGCGACGGAAGACTATAAACATCGCAAAGGTAGCGACAATCACAATCCCCAAATTTATCGCCGCGTTGATGAAGCCCGCTGTATCAAAGGTACCGGCCCCTTGCCCCGTAAACAGGCCGCTTACCATCGTAAACGCCTGCTCCAGTTGCCTGCCAATATCCGTGACTACCCCGCTGGTTAGCTCAGCTAACTGACGCGGTAGCGATACATTTTCAGGGGCCGCCTCGCCGCCCTGTGCGGCCGCTTCCGGCGACAGCTCGTTGGCTAATCCTGCGGGAAGCGTTGAGGCTTGATTGCGCAGCAGCTCTATCAGCTCTTGTCGCCCCTGCTCATCCTCAAGCAAATCAGCAAGCGCGGCGTAGGTGGGCGCTTCCTGCGCTGTTTGGGTGACCTCTTGCTCTTCTGCCGTTAACGTCGTTTGCGCCAACGCGGGCGTTGCCAGTAAGGCAAACAGCGCTAACATCAAGACGCTTAGCCAGGGTAGTAAACGTAGTGGCGTCACACCTTAACCTCCCTTCGGGTGAGTAGTTTTCAACAATCTACGATTGAATCGCTGTATACAAATCATAGCGCACCCAGCAGGGAGGCACAGCTTGTATAGAGATAGCCTAGGGTAACATGGGGTTATCACGTTCGTTGAAGGGGCAGCGGCGCTTAGCACGCGCATTGCGGCATTAACGGCCTCTCTTAACGGATAGTGTTTTGCCAGGCATCAGCTGCAGAGCGGTGCTAACCATTGATGAGCCAGGGCAAGCACTAAGGCATAGCGTGCACCTTTAGCAAGTACGATCCATAGCAGAGCTCGCCACCAGGGCAGTTTGAAAACACCCGCCAGCACCGTTAATGGGTCGCCAATAATCGGCGCCCAGGAAATCAGTAGGCTGTACTCACCAAAGCGGTGATACCAGCGCTCAGCCCGCGCGAGGCTAGCGGGAGACGCGGGGAACCAGCGGCGATGTTGAAATTTTCGAGCATAGCGCCCCATCGCTACGTTAATCAGGCTACCAAGGGTATTGCCGGTGGTGGCGACTATCCACAGGCCCAGTGCGGGCTCTCCCAGACACCATAACCGGGCTAACCACACCTCAGAGCCACCGGGTAGCAACGTAGCGCTAGCCAACGCCACCCAAAACAAGCTAAACATCAGGCGTTACACCTTAACAACGGGGCAGATGACCGCCTAACTGTAGCGTGATCTCGTCGGCGATTTTGCGCACCAGTGCACCCAGCGCTAACAAGCGCTCTTCAGGAATGCGCGCCATTGGCCCAGACACCGAAATCGCCGCCAGCGGCGTTCTATGCTCATCATAAATACAAGCAGCGACGCAGTGCAGGCCGATGGCATGCTCTTCGCGATCGCAGGCAAACCCCTGGGCGCGAATGGCGGCCATTTCTGTTAACAGGGTGTCGGTTTGGTAGAGGGTGTTTTCGGTGACCCGGCCAAGCTCGTAGCCTTTCAGCAGTTCGGCGCGCTCCTCCTCGCTCATCCAGGCTAACAGCGCTTTACCCACGCCCGACGCGTGAAGCGGGGCGCGGGAGCCCAAGCGCGTAATCATGCGCATCATTTGAGGTGACTCATGCTGGGCCAAAAACACAGCCGTTGCGCCATCTCGGATGCCCAGGTTGGCAGTTTCGCCGGTCTCTGCGGTTAAGCGGCGTAAAAAAGGGCGGCTTTTGGCGACCACGTCCCGAGCTTCCAAAAAGCTGTTACCAATGCGGAACGTTTTCACATCGATTCGCCATAGCCCCTGCTCGCTCTCTTGGGTCACAAAGCCTTGGCTCTGCAGCGCTTGCAGCAAACGGTGGGTGGTAGAGGGCGCAAGGTCGGCCATTTCCGCCAGTTCTGAAAGGGCTAGCCCTAGTGGGCTTGCTGATAAATACTCAAGCAGCGTGAGGCCACGTACCAACGATTGGCTGTGCCCGCCGCTTGCTTTGGTGGCTCCCGCCGGGCGTCCGACTGACCTGCGCTTGACTTCACTCACCCTGTTCTCCCTTGAAGGCGTCTTGGCGTAAAGGGGGTGAGGATAACGCGCCTTATAGGCGTTGTCGCGTTTACGGAAACAAATTCCACCAATGCCGACAGGTGCTTCGCTAACGGTGTCGCCACTGGGGAGCGCGCTTGGCAATAAAGGCATCTATGCCTTCGCCAACGTCTTCTGCCTGCATATTGCAGGCCATGGTTTCGCCAGCAAAGGCGTAGGCTTCATCCAACGGCATCGCTAGCTGACGGGAAAACATCGCTTTACCAGTGCGAACCGCCACCGCGCTTTTGGCGCAAATACTTGCGGTCAAAGCATCAACCGCGCTGTCTAGCGCATCGTCCTCTGCGACGCGGTTGATTAGCCCCCACTCGGCCGCCTGGGCCGCGCTGATAAACTCTCCGGTGAGCAGCATTTCCATGGCCCGCTTACGGGCAACATTACGCGATAGTGCTACCGCAGGGGTTGAGCAAAATAACCCTACGTTAATGCCCGACACCGCAAACCGCGCGCTGCTGGCCGCCACCGCTAAATCGCAGCTGGCGACGAGCTGGCAGCCGGCAGCTGTGGCAATACCCTGGACTTTAGCAATCACTGGCACCGGCAGGTTAACAATTGCCTGCATCACCGCGCCGCAGCGCGCAAACAGCGCTTGGTAGTAGGCTTTATCAGGGTTAGCGCGCATCTGTTTTAAATCGTGCCCCGCGCAAAACGCTTTCCCACTCGCGGCAAGTACCACACAGCGCACCTGCTCATCCTGGGCGATGTCGTCTAACGCGCTTTGCAGCGCCGAGAGCATTGCTTCAGAGAGTGCATTAAAACGTTCAGGCTGGTTAAGGGTTAGCGTGGTAACGCCCTGGTGGTCAGAACGCTGAAGCAAATTATCCGCGGCCAGGGGTGTCGTGGGGGGAGTTGGCATGGGAAGCTCCTAGACAATGGGTTGTTGCTAGTCTAACGCTTCCCTAGAGAGGTATTGGGCAAAGTAAGACCAAAGTGGCCTCTGCAAAACAATAGGCCACGCTGTTTACGCTTTTTCGACTACGTCTTTAGGCTCCTTCTTGCGACCGTTCTGGCGCTGGTCATAGCCCAGTGGATGGGGTTCACCGCGCGCCTTTGCCAGTTCAATTTGGCGCTGACGCTCGCGGGCGGCGGCGCGGGTTTTCTCAGGCAGCGAGTCGATACAGTGGGGGCAGCTAATACCCGGCTCATAGGCCGACGACTGCATATCTTCAAGAGAAATGGGCATCCGGCAGGCGTGGCACTGCTCGTGCTCGCCTTCGCTGAGGTCATGACGAACCGTAACGCGGTTATCAAACACAAAGCACTCGCCGCGCCACAGGGATTGCGCTTCCGGCACTTTTTCCAGGTAGTTCAGCACGCCGCCTTTCAGGTGGTAGACCTCTTCAAAACCCTCTTTCAGCATGAAGCTGGAGGCTTTTTCGCAGCGGATACCGCCGGTGCAGAACATGGCAACTTTCTTGTGCTTTTCCGGGTTGTAGTGCTCGCGCACGTACCCAGGGAACTCGCGAAACGTGGTGGTTTTGGGGTCAACTGCACCTTCAAAGCTGCCAATCGCCACTTCGTAATCGTTGCGGGTATCAATCACCAGTACTTCCGGGTCGGAGATCACGTCGTTCCAGTTTTCTGGCTCAACGTAAGTACCCACGGTGTCGTTGGGGTCGATGCCAGGCACGCCCAAGGTGACGATCTCTTTTTTCAGCTTCACCTTGGTGCGGTAAAACGGCGGCTCATCGCAAAACGACTCTTTGTGGTCGATATCGCTTAAGCGGGGGTCGGCCGTCAGCCATGACAGCAGGGCATCGATGCCTTCGCGCGTACCGGCAACAGTGCCATTAATGCCCTCTTTGGCCAGTAGCAGCGTGCCTTTTACGCCGTTCTCGACCATGGTTTGGTGCAGCGGCTCGCGCAGCGCTTCAAAGTCATTCAGGGTGACAAATTTATATAGCGCAGCCACCACAATGGGCGGCGCTGAGGTTGAGATAGGGGTAGGTGCCGTCATGGTACAACTCCTGGTAGTCGCCCTCGCAAAGGGCGGACCGGGTTAAAAGAGGCGCGCATTTTAACGAAAAATGAGCAAAAAGTTCAGCAAAACCTAGATGCAACACGCAACCACAACACCCAATCGTCGATTTATTCGATGTTACCGTATAGAAACCTTCACCCCACGCCAACCCGTACCGGACGTATAGTAAGCATCACTGTTAGTCACTCTTTGGGAGCACCCCATGCAGATTCGTCGTTCAATCGAGCGGGGCTATGCCGATCACGGCTGGTTGCGCTCCTACCATACGTTCTCGTTCGCCAATTATATGGACCCTAACCATATGGGATTCCGTGCGCTGAGGGTTATCAACGAAGACCGGGTAACGCCTGGTAACGGTTTTGGCGCCCACCCCCACCGGGACATGGAAATTCTCTCCTATGTATTGGAAGGGGAAATGGAACATCGTGACAATATGGGCAATGGCGAGGTCATCCGCCCAGGCGACGTGCAGCGCATGTCGGCGGGCATCGGCGTACTGCACAGTGAGTTCAATCACTCCAAAGAGAATGGCCTGCACTTTCTACAGATTTGGATTCAGCCTGCTAAACGCGGCATTACGCCCAGCTACGAACAGAAACACTTTCCCGTTTCTGAACGTCAGAGCCAGTGGCGTTTAGTGGTTTCCCAGGAAGGACGCGAGGGGTCGGTGAGTATCAATCAGGACGTTAACCTCTACGCGAGTTTACTTAGCCCTGGGGATCAGGTGGCACCACCTGCTACCCGTTACGCATGGCTACACGTGGTAAAAGGCGCGGTAGAGGTTAACGGGGAAACGCTGACCACCGGCGATGCGGCAGCGTTCACCCCCGAAGAGGTAATAACACTGACCTGTAAAGAGGCGGGCGAAGTGCTGCTGTTTGACCTTGCGTGATGAGTGGTAGAACGCAAAACGGCCCCTTAAGGGGCCGTTTTGGTGAGAAGCGCTACTTAACTATTGTGCGCCGAGTAGAGAGCACGAATTTTCAGTGTGTGCTCGACTTCTCTCAAAGCTTCCAGCGCCTGGGGGCCGTAAGCTTTATCCACGTCGATGACGACGTAGCCCACTTTATCGTTGGTTTGCAGATACTGACCCGAGATATTGATGCCGTTTTCAGACAGCACACGGTTAATCTGGGAAAGTACGCCGGGCACGTTATCGTGAATGTGCAGCAAGCGGTGCTTGTCCGGGTGCGCTGGCAGCGCCACTTCGGGGAAGTTGACCGAGGTCACCGTGGTGCCGTTATCTGAATAAGTGATCAGCTTCTCCGCCACTTCAATACCGATGTTCTCCTGGGCTTCCAAGGTAGAGCCACCGATATGCGGCGTCAGGATCACATTTTCCAGGCCACGCAGCGGGCTTTGGAACTCTTCATCGTTGCCTTTAGGCTCCACCGGAAAAACGTCGATGGCGGCACCGTTAAGTTTGCCGGCCTTAATAGCGTCTGCCAGCGGCTCAATTTCCACCACGCTGCCACGGGCTGCGTTAATTAGGATGGCGCCATCTTTCATGGCCGCAATCTCTTTCGCGCCCATCATCCAGCGGGTTGAAGGCAGGTCGGGCACGTGTAGGCTAACCACGTCTGAACGTTCAAGCAGTTGCTCAAGGCTGGCCACTTGGTTCGCGTTACCCATCCCCAGCTTGGTGATGACATCGTAAAAAATGACGTTGAAGCCCAGCGACTCGGCCAATACAGAGAGCTGCGCACCAATGCTGCCGTAGCCCACGATACCCAGGGTTTTACCCCGTGCTTCGTGGGAGTTTTTCGCTGATTTCAGCCAACCACCCTGGTGGGCACGGGCGTTTTTCTCAGGAATACCGCGCAGCAGCATAATCGCTTCTGCCAGCACCAACTCGGCCACCGAACGGGTGTTGGAGTAAGGCGCATTGAACACGGCGATACCGCGTTTGAGCGCTGCTTCCAGGTCAACTTGGTTGGTACCGATACAGAAACAGCCAACGCTCACCAGCTTCTCTGCCGCTGCGAACACCCGCTCGGTTAACTGAGTGCGAGAGCGAATGCCGATGAAGTGAACGTCGCGGATCTTCTCGATCAGCGCCTCTTCATCTAGCGAGGTAGGCAGAAGCTCGATGTTCTCGTAGCCTGCGTTGTGAAAATTGTCCACCGCGCTTTGGTGGACGCCCTCGAGCAGCAGGATCTTGATCTTGCTCTTGTCCAGGGACGTTTTGGCCATGGCTGAATCAACCTCTATGGTCGGCGGCATGCGCCGTGTATCGGTTCACGGGAGGCACGTATAGTAGCACAGCACCCGGGGCTCCCGGCGCCTTGAAATGATGAAAAGTGTGCGCTTTCAAGATGAACCGGGCGCAAGTCGGAAAATGCCCGTCCGGATGAGGGCAGACGCCACCCCCTTGCCTCGGTGTATACTGTGCGCTTGTTTTGGTAGCACGACCGCAGCCCCACTTGCCGCCCTTTATCTGTTTGTGGCGTCCGTAAACCAGTAGGCATTAACCAATGAGCGAACACACACCACCCGCGCAAGATTTTGCCGCAACGGTCTCACAGTTAGAGAGCCTTGTGGAACGCCTTGAGTCCGGCGACCTCTCATTGGAAGATGCGCTGACAGCTTTCGAGCAAGGCGTCCGGCTAACCCGTGACGCCCAGCAGCGTCTCGACAGCGCAGAGCTAAAGGTGCGCGCCTTAAGCGAAGACCGCGACGGCCGTTTAGCGGTCGCCCCCTTTGCTGCCACCCCGGACGACACTGCCCAAACCAATGGGGACGACAGCGAGGAGACGCCACCATGGTAACCGCTAACCCAACACGGCTAACCACCCTGCGCCAAACCAGCAACGCCCGGGTAGACGCCACCCTCGCCGCACTATTCGACAGCCACCGCGCCGTTGATCCGCGCCTGGAAGCCGCCATGCGCCACGGCCTGCTGGTAGGCGGCAAACGCCTGCGCCCGCTGCTTGTGTATCTCGCAGGGCAGGCCCTGGGCGCTGATGATGAGGCCCTGGATGCCCCCGCGGCGGCGATTGAGCTGATTCACGCTTACTCGCTAATCCATGACGATTTACCCGCCATGGACGACGACGACTTGCGCCGCGGCCAACCGACGGTACATAAAGCCTTCGATGAAGCTACCGCTATTCTGGCCGGTGATGCGCTACAAGCGTTAGCGTTTGAAGTGCTCGCCCGCCGCCCGCACCCCCGGCTTGGCAGTATGGTGACTACGCTGGCGGTGGCTTCGGGTCGAGAAGGTATGGTCGCAGGCCAAGCACTGGACCTTGCCGCTGTGGGCGGCCACCCGGATGTCGACGCGCTAGCGCACATGCACAGCCATAAAACCGGCGCGCTCATTGTGGCCGCGGTACGTCTCGGTGGGCTAGTCGCCGTTGAAGAACAGGACCCGCGCTTAAGCGCATTAATTCGCTACGCCCGCGCCATTGGTCTAGCCTTCCAGATTCACGATGATGTGCTGGACGTGACGGGTGATACCGCCACGCTGGGTAAAGCATCCGGTGCCGATGCCGCCCGTGCCAAGCCCACTTATCCTAGCCTGCTAGGGCTTGCGGGCGCACAGCGCAAAGCACAAGCGCTGATTGATGAGGCCATTGCCGCCCTCGCCCCCCTGGGTGAGCGTGCCGCACCGCTGGCCGATCTGGCGCACTATATGATCGAGCGCGACCACTAAACGATGCTCTTAACCATGTTCTTAACGATGTTTTTAACTCCATACTCATGAAAGCATGCCGCCTATGAAGCTGTTCGACGAGATACCCCGCGAGCGCCCGACGACACCGCTGCTCGACTCCTTTGAGCACCCTGCCGCCCTGCGTGCCATGAATAGTAAGCAGCTTGCCCAGCTGGCAGATGAGCTGCGCGCTTACCTGCTGTATAGCGTCGGCGTTTCCGGCGGCCACTTTGGCGCAGGCCTCGGCGTCGTGGAGCTTAGCGTAGCGCTGCACCACGCTTTTCATACCCCTAAAGACCGCTTAGTGTGGGACGTGGGCCATCAAGCTTACCCTCATAAGATTCTCACGGGGCGCCGCGACGCGATGCTCAGTATTCGCCAGCACGGCGGCCTTGCAGCCTTTCCCCACCGGGCAGAGTCAGAGTACGACACCTTTGGCGTCGGCCACTCCAGCACCTCAATTTCCGCGGCCCTTGGCATGGCGCTGGCCGCCCAAGCGCAAGGCAACCCACGCAGGGTGTGTGCGATTATTGGCGACGGCGCGCTAACCGCAGGCATGGCGTTTGAAGCTCTGGCCCATGCCGGTCACGTTAACGCTAACCTGCTGGTGGTGCTGAACGACAACGAAATGTCGATTTCTGAAAACGTCGGCGGCATCGCGACGTACCTTGCCCGCGTGCTGTCCAGCAAGCCTTATCTCAAAATGCGCGAAGAGAGCAAAAAAGTGCTTTCTCACCTGCCCGGCGCCCTCGAGCTTGCCCGCCGCACCGAAGAGCACATGAAAGGTATGGTGAGCCCCGCCACGCTATTTGAAGAGATGGGCTTTAACTACGTCGGCCCCATCGATGGCCATGATTTGGACGCGCTAACCAGCACGCTGCACAACCTGCGCGATGAAGATGGGCCGCAGTTCCTGCATATTAAAACCGTCAAAGGTAAAGGCTTCTTACCCGCTGAAGCTGACCAGATTGGTTATCACGCCATCACTAAGCTGGAAAAACCTAGCGACATCGCCAAAGCATCGCTGGTGAAAAAGCCGGTAGCGCCAAAACAGAGCTCGAAGAAATACTGTAACGTCTTTGGTGACTGGCTATACGATATGGCCGCCGCCGACCCGCGGCTGATGGGCATTACTCCCGCCATGCGCGAAGGCTCAGATTTAATTCGCTTTTCCCAAGCCTACCCTGAGCGCTACTTTGATGTCGCCATTGCAGAGCAGCACGCGGTCACCTTGGCAGCAGGTATGGCTTGCGAAGGCATGAAACCGGTAGTGGCGATCTACTCCACCTTTTTACAGCGCGGCTACGACCAATTGATTCACGATGTGGCCGTACAGAACCTGGATGTCACCTTCGCGATTGACCGTGCAGGGCTGGTGGGGGAAGACGGGCCGACGCACCACGGCAGTATGGATCTTTCATTTTTACGCTGTGTGCCGGGCATGGTGATTTTAGCCCCCGCCGATGAGGCCGAATGCCGCGCCCTGCTTAGCGCCGCGTATCACCACCCTGGCCCCGCTGCCGTACGCTACCCGCGGGGAAGCGGCCCCGGCGTCGATATTCCCACGCACCTGGAACCCCTCGCCATCGGCAAGGCCGAGGTGCGCCGCCACGCCTCAAACGACGGAGTGCGTATCGCACTGCTGGCGTTTGGCAGTGTTAATAGCGCCGCCGCCGACGTGGCTGAAACGCTCAACGCCACTCACATTAATATGCGCTCAATTAAACCGCTTGACCGCGACGCCGTGCTACATGCTGCCGATGAGCACGAACTGCTCGTCACCCTGGAAGAGAACGTGATTGCCGGTGGCGCAGGCAGTGCAGTGAATGAACTCCTCCACGCCGAAGGCGTTCAAGTGGAGGTGCTAAATTTAGGCCTGCCGGACGCCTTTGTTGAACACGGCACCCCCGCCGAGCTTTTACGCGACTGCGGGCTAGATGCAGCGGGCATTGAACACGCGATCCGCGCCCGGCTGCCGTGATTTTTTGACGTTTAAATATTTGAGAATGCAATGCTATTTCTAATTATTCTATTTGGCCTGATTGGCCTCGCCATTGGCGGTTCTTGGGGCTTGCTCACGGGGGGTGTTTTAGGCTGGTGGCTGGGACGGCGCATCAAACGCCGCTTAACCATCGCGCGAATGCAAATCCAAGAGGGCTTTCTAGAGTCGATCTTTTCGGTGATGGGCTGCCTGTGCCAAGCCGACGGCAAGGTCACGGATGGCGAGCTGGGCGTAGCCGAAAAGCTGTTCGACCAGATGCACCTCCAGGGTGAACAGCGCGCTAAAGCGCGTGCCGCCTTTGAACGCGGTCGCGCCGACAATTTCAATCTTGATGCAGAACTGGCCAGCGTCAACCGCCTCACCCAGCGTCAGCCCATTTTACGTCAGGTGTTTTTGCAGGTTCAGCTCACCGCCATTGCTGCCGACGGCGTGCTCCACCCCGCCGAGCACGAAATGATTCTACGGGTGGCCCGCGGTGTTGGCTGCAGCGAAGCCGAAGTTCAACAAATTGAAGCAATGCTGCACGGCGCAGCCGCCAACTCCCAGGGCTCCAGCGAAGAAGCGCTTAAAGATGCGTATCAAGTGTTGGGGGTAAGTGAAGATGCCAGCGATACCGAGATCAAAAAGGCTTACCGCCGCCTAATGAGCCAAAACCACCCAGACAAACTGGCTGGCAAAGGGCTTCCCGACAGCATGCGCGAAGTTGCCCAGGCCCGCACCAGCGAGATTGGTAACGCCTACGAACGTATTCGTAGCGCCCGGGGGCAGTAGGTAATGACAAGCGTGCACGACAGTGCCTAAAGTGAGTCTTCCGCTGCACATCACAGGAGCCGCCTCATGATAACCAACTACAGCTTTCCGAACTCTCGCTCGGTGCGGGTTACCTGGACACTTGAAGAGCTCGGCCTGGAATACCGCTGCCAGCATGTCGCATTGGATAAAGGCGAGGGACAAACCACTGCGCACTTAGTCCGACACCCCGACGGCAAGGTGCCCGTGATTGAAGATGGTGAGCTAATACTGTTCGAGTCGGCGCCTATCTGCCGATACCTCGCAGAACAGTATGGAGACGGCAACCTGCTGCCAAACAGCGCTGCCGAGCGTGCGCAGGTAGATCAATGGCTGAGCTTTATCATTACCGAAATTGAGCAGCCGCTGTGGCTACAGGCCAAGCATAAGTTTGCCCTGCCCCAAGAACGGCGTGTGCCCGCGGTTTTACCCACCGCCGCGTGGGAGTTCCAGCGCGCACTACACGCGCTTGAGCGCCGCTATGATGGCCAAGAAACCCTTGTCGGCGATACGTTTACCCTGGCAGATCTATTTCTTACCCATACGCTAAGCTGGGCAGCTAGCATGAAGCACCGGTTACCCGAGCCATTAGTGGCTTACCACGCTCGCCATTCGGCACGCCCGGCGATGGCGCGCGCCATGGAAAAAGAGCAGGCAGCAAAAGAAGAGAGTGAAGATTAATACAGCAGCTAACCGCGCCTAGCCACCGGGCTAGGTGTCGGTTAAAAGCCTAGCTCATCCAGCAGGTCATCAACCTGATCTTGCCCCGCCACTACATCAGTCTTGTTTTGACTGACCTGCGGTCCGTTTCGCAGCTTGGCATGCTCGTCACGGTTATCTTCTGCCTTAACCCCATCGGTTACATTCGGGACATTATCCACCAGCACCTGAACCAGCTGCTCTTCGATAAGCTTGATGACTTCCATCATCTTTTTGATCACTTGGCCGGTAAGATCTTGGAAATCTTGCGCCATCATGATTTCTAGCAGCTCTTTTTGTGTGGCGCCGGTGGCATCCGGCAGCGTCTGGCTTAGATAGTGCTGGGTATCTTCAATCAGCGTCGCATCTCCGTCCACCTTGGCCAGCGCGGCGGCAGCTTTCTGCCAGCGCTGGCTCAGCGCATCGCCGGCACTCTCAAGGTCATCTTGTAATGGCTGGGCTCGTTCAACAGCATTTAAAGCGCGCTCAGCGGCCTGCTCTGTCATTGCCGCCACATAGCTAAGCCGATCATTAGCATCAGGGATCGCCTGCGCTGCCTGAGAGATCTGCTGATCCAACCCCAGCTCTTTCATACTGTCGCGCAGCAGGCGAGTTACATAGCCTATGCGGTGAATCATGTCATCAGCACTATCGTGCTTTCCCAACACCGACGGCATTGTCGAATCGTGGGCATTCTTAGTCGTGCTCATCGTAGCCTCTACGCTTATTTTTTTATCAGCAGGATTAACATTTTCGCCCGCATTCACGAATAGCACTCAACACTCACTACACACCCTCAATGATCTGTATAGAAGCGTTTATCTAATACTCTTAGAAAATACGACTCATTACAAATTATTAGAAACGCTTCACCAGCGCAGGACTCACCATTGAGGTGAGCGCATTCCGTAACGAGCTAACTAACGTGATGATACCCCGCTCAACTTAAGACTGCCCTAATAAAGCTAACCATATAAAATTATGCTGCCGTAGATGCCCCATAAATTTACTCGTCATACTCTCAGTAATATCGCGCGAGCATTCACAATGATGATTAACAGGAAGGTTCTGGCGCATGTTAGAGAAACAACACGCACATTTTTAAGATGGCCTTCTT
This sequence comes from Halomonas sp. GFAJ-1, assembly GCF_000236625.2. NCBI lineage: Bacteria > Pseudomonadati > Pseudomonadota > Gammaproteobacteria > Oceanospirillales > Halomonadaceae > Halomonas > Halomonas sp. GFAJ-1. The sequence continues at coordinate 168,795 of NZ_AHBC01000027.1, read as the reverse complement.
ACCAACGTCAACCAGTACTCTTCTAGCGCCTGGATAGCGTTAATAAACTGATCTATATCAACAGGTTTGACAATAAAGCCCGAAGCGCCAAGATCGTAAGAGTCAATAATATCGGACTCTGCTTCCGACGTGGTTAATACAACCACCGGTATTTGACGAAGTGTTTCCAAGGTTTTGAATTTTTTCAGGAACGTTTTGCCATCCATACGCGGCATATTAAGATCGAGCAGAATTAAGTCCGGCTTTGGCGCATTCTGATAGGGGGCTTCCTGCTTTAAAAATGCTAACGCCTCAACACCATCTCCCACGTCATGCACATCCACCAGTACTTTACCTTCATTGAAGGCCATTTTAGTGAGGTGCACATCCGCGGGTTCATCTTCCACCAGCAATACTTTAAACTGCGCGCGCGTCATTTTTCACTCCCTGCCGATGGCAAATCAAATATAAAACAGGCTCCCCCTTGGGGGCCATCTTCAATGCTTATACGGCCGTTGGTCTTTCTAAGTGCTTTGGCCACCAGTGCTAACCCCATCCCTGTACCTGGGTACTCTTCGTTATTAGGCACTAGGCGTGAAAACATATCGAAGATTTGCTCACGATATTCAGGTGCAACACCCTGGCCATTATCCTCTACCCGAAAACGTACTCGGTCACCCACCTTCAGCCCACTCACCACCACACGTAGCGGCCTATCTTTACAGCGGTACTGCCAAGCATTGTGCAGTAATATTTTAAAAATAAGGCTTAGCTGTTTCTTATCAAAATAAACACGGGGCAGCGGTGTAGCTATCTCCAGCTCGCACTCTAACCGCATGGGGTCTAATAGACGTTCCATCTGATAGACATCTTGCAGGATGGACAGAGTATCCAGCCGCTCAAATACAGGCGGTACGGTACCCAGACTTAAATAGCGCTGTACATCTGCCACGAGCTCGCTTAAACGTTGAGACTGGGTACTTATATAGTGAACGGCCATTGCCGTGCCTGGAGAAGCAGCATCAACAACTTCCCTTTTTAATTGCTGAGAAAAACTAATTAAGCGTCGGCTTGGCTCTTGAAAGTGGTGGGCCATTGCATGACCTAGCCGCTCCAAATCGCGATTCTGATGAGAAAGCGCATCAATTAACTGTTCATTATCTTTCTTTGCTTTACGTAGCCGGAAAATCATAAAAAGCAGCAATGCGATAAACAACGCCTGCGCAGAGGTAGCGATTAAACTTATCCATCTCGTTCTACGTTCAGCGGCTATTAATGCGGCTGTCTGCAGGTCCACCTGCTGCTCAACGCTTTTGATATAGTGCCGCTCAGCAGAGCTTTCGAACTCGCTGGTATCGTAGATGGACGATATTAATACCTCGCGGCCATCGATATTGTGCCGCTGGGTATTAATACCAACTACTTTGATGTTGCCATTGGCAAGCCTATGGCGCATGAACAAATGGTTGGAAGAGCGTTCACTCGCGCGCGCAATTTCCTCTTCTATCTGTGCCGGCGTTAACAGATTAATTTGACGTATATTGCGCTGCTCAAGATCATCGTAGCCATAAAATTCATAAGCAGCGGCGTTGGCGCGCACAATGTCCCCACTCGTGGTGTCAATCATCCACATAGGCGCTGAGTGACGTTCAAAATATTCATCAAAACTTGGAGTGGCCCAGGCGAACATCGGCAATAATAGCTGCAACACCAGCAGGTAGCCGAGAAACCGCGGTGTGTGTCGCATTAATCGGCTCCTTGAGCGGCATTTCTTATGGGTAGTGTAAAGATACAACAGCTGCCTTTCCCCTCACCCTCAGACTCTATCCAAATGCGTCCGTCATAACGATCGATAATCTTGCGGCAAACCGCTAGCCCTACGCCAGTGCCTTCATATTTTTCACGGGTATGCAGGCGTTGAAACACTTTGAATAGGCGCTCAATGTGCTCTGGCGCGATGCCAATACCGTTATCGCAGATACTGATTTGCCAGCATGCTGGATCAGAGAGTTCGATGACGGCAATATCAATGGTCACTGCCTGGTCGGTTGCACAATATTTTAATGCGTTGCCTATCAGATTCTGAAAAAGCCGGGTCATTTCATCCGGGCTAGCGACGACGTCTGGCCAATCACCAGTAACCGTTACCTGCGCCTGCGCTTCATCAATACTAGGTTTTAGAAAGTGCAGCGCTTCATCAAGGGATGCCTTGAGAGACATCATTTGCATAGGCTGCCCTTTACGGCCCACTCGGGAATACTCAAGTAGCGAGAGCAGCATGGCATCCATACGCTTGGCACCATCACTCATGTAATGCAGCATCGTGCGGCCATCGTCATCTAGGGTGTCCCCCAAGTGGCGCTGTAGCAGCTGCCCATAGCTGGTCACCATGCGCAGCGGCTGACGTAAATCATGCGATGCCGCGTAAGCAAAATGCTCAAGCTCTTGGTTTGATTTTTCTAAGGATTCTCGGTATTCGTCGCGTTCCTTTTGCAGTAAGTAAGCAGCCGTTATGTCACGTAAGTAACCGTGCCATATGGTACCGCCATCGCTTAAACGCTCTGGCATGGCAATGCCGTCTATCCACAGCAGCTTGCCGTTAGGATGGTTAACACGGTAGTTAGCATGCCAAATAGTCAATGTCTCTGCTGACTGTCGAATACTCTCTGCGACGGTCTCCCGGTCATCCGGGTGAATAGCATTAAATATACGCGTTATATCACTTGCCGCTTCTTCAATAGTTACGCCATAAATAGCTTCAATGCCTGGGCTGGCGTAGGGAAAGCAGGCATGGCCGCTGGGCGCAAGGTGATACTGGTAGATGGTACCAGGCAGCAGGGTTGCCAACTTTTTGAGCTGCTCTGTCACCTCAAAGGCTTCTCCCTCTGCTTCTTTGCGAGACGTGATATCGGTATGCGTGCCCGCCATCCATAACGGTGCTCCTACTTCATCTCGCTCTACAATGCGGCCACGGTCATGCACCCAAACCCAATGCCCATCTCGATGGCGCATACGCGCTTCCATGCTATAGCTGTCTACACGTCCCTCAAAGTGGTCTTGAAGGGCAGCATTAGAGCGAGCTAGATCATCTGGGTGACAAAACGTCATCCACGTATCAATGGTCGTGGGCTGAAGCTCAGCTAGGCGATAACCAACCATCTCTGCCCAGCGTTCGTTAAAACGCGTTTCGCCTGTTTGAACATTCCACTCCCAGGTGCCTGCCGCCGTCCCCCACAAAATATGATTAAGTGCCTGGCGCTGCTCTTTAATTTTGACCAAGTGCTTACGCCCCCGCCAATACAGAACGCCCAGCAGCAGTAAAGAGACAATCAAACCACTTAGTAATACGGTGAAAACCCACAGCCAATTGCCAAGCTCACGCTGCAAACGTAGCAACAACGGGGCATTGACAGGGTTATAAGGCGGCACCTGCAACGCCCTAGCCGTCTCTTCAAGGCGCAAGTAATCCATAGGGGCAACAAACCCTAAGGGTGCATCGGGCGGCATATTAAGTAATGCTCTGCTCACCGTTCGTTTATCTTCTTCAGAGACGCGGGGCAGCGCGGCAAATGACCATTCGGGATACAGGCGAGTTGAGTGCTCAAGAGGAAAGTGAGTATGCTGCTGGGCATTCAATACCTTGAGTTGATCAATACCCTCCCTGCTCTCTTGCTGCCATAATTCGAGCGTCCCGGTTCTCACAAACCCCGCGTCTATGTCTTTATCTATCAAGGCTTGAATAACGGCGTCGTGGTTACCTAGTTCGCGATAAACAGCAAAACGTTCAGGGCGAAATCCATGCTGATAGATTTCATACGCTTGGGTAAGGTAACCCCCTAAAAAACGCTTACCCGGCATGCCAATGACTAAGCCTTCAAGGTCTTCAAGCTGCTGAAGAGCATCACGATTTGCATGTGTGACGATGACACCACCCAGTGCATTAAGCCGATGTCCTGCATAAGGACGGGAGAGTGTTGCCAAAGCGCCACTTACATCGTATTGGTGGCGTATCGTTAAAAAGTGCAGCGGATTGGTGAGAACAAAATCAAGGTTTCCCGCCTCGATAGCGGCTTCTAACTGCTCCAGGCTTAAAGCGCTAAGCTCGACAGTCCGCTCCGGAAAAGCGCTATTCACAGCGTCTGCCACAGGGGCAAACTCCTGCTCTACAGCGCTTGCGTCGCGGTAGGCAAAGACACCGATAGTCAGAGAAGCCTGGGCAATACACGGCAGGAGTAGTAGAAGCGCTAACACTAAAGGGGTGAGCCAGCCTTGCTTCGTTATTTTTATAGACGCGGCCAACTGCATACCGTTTATCCTTATCGCATTAAAAGCTAGGCACTATTTACATTCACACAAACACGATTCCGACCACTGTTCTTTGCGTTATAAAGCGCGCTATCTGCTCTGGCTAGCCCCCCGTCGGGTCGATCATCATCAGGGTGCATCATGGTAGCGCCTATACTGGTCGTTACCTTGATCGTTAATGTTTCATCAAGGTCAATATTTAGGCTTTCAACAGCCGCTCTAAGCTTTTCAGCCGCTTTTTCTACGCCATCTCGTTCCGTGTGAGGAAGTAAAACAGCAAACTCCTCCCCCCCTAAACGGGCAAATACATCGTTTTCCCTTAACTGCTCAGTTACCACGTGTGAAAAGCGTTTTAACACTTCATCTCCCGCAGCATGCCCATAGGTATCATTAACACTTTTAAACCTATCTAAATCGAGCATCAGCATGCCAACACAGTAGTCAGCTTGGCGCTTAACTCGCCCGTACTCTCTGTCCGCTATATTCATGAAGCTACGGCGATTAAGCAAACCCGTTAACTCGTCATGCATCGCTAAATGGATCAGCCGCTCCTCCATCGCTTTTCGCTCACTAATATCCTGTTGTACGCCTACCATGCGAATAGGGTTTCCCTGCGCGTCTCGCTCAGTGACGTGACCGGATTCAAATAACCACACCCAATGGCCATCACGGTGAAGGATACGAAATTCGCACTGGTAATTAGGCAACTCGCCAGACAGGTAGCGTTCAACGGCTAGCTCAAAATGTTGGCGCTCTTCAGGATGTATGCGCTCTATCCAGGCTTCAGCATTAGCGGGCAGGTCTGGACTATCAGATTTAAAGCCCACGGTAGCCAGCCAGCGATCACTAAAAACAAACTCATTGCGGTCAAACAACCAGTCCCAAACCCCTAGTTTGCCCCCTTCAATGGCTGCCGCCATGCGCTCTTCAGAAAGCACTAAACGTTGCTCAAGCTTAGCGCGGCTAATGGCATAGCGTATGGTGCGTTTTAAAGAGTCCGCATCGATACTGCCTTTAACAAGATAGTCTTGAGCACCCATTTCAAGCACTTCTAGCGCAAAGTGAGCGTCGTCGTAACCTGTCAATACAACGATGGGCGTTCCAGCAGCGAGCCTTTTACAGGCTTGTACCGTTGCAATACCGCTTGAGTCTGGCAAGCTTAAATCGAGCAGAATAACATCAGGGAGTAAGGGCGCTTGCTGTAAATAATCGGCTAACTCTGAGAGGCTGCTTACCCAATCTAGCGTGGTCTCTTGATCTTCATACTTAAGCGTATACTTAATAAGACCGGCATCACCGGGATCATCTTCCACAAGCAAAATAGATAAGCGTTGCATCATTATGCCTTTGAGTTATCAATAAATTTACTTTGCGTTAAAGGCATACAACGGTCAAGCCTCTTTTTTTCTACCCCTTACGCTCAATATCCACGTCGCTGGCCTGGGTAAAATCATCCAGCGCCATCATATGGCCGAGCTTGCCCGCTTTAGTGGAGAGGTAGTGTTCGTTGTGCGGGTTCAGACCTGTGGTAATCGGCAGACGCTCGACCACATTCACTCCATCCCGAGTCAAGGCATCCACCTTGCGCGGGTTATTCGTCATCAGTTTTAACGCCGTAATACCTAAATGGTTGAGCATCGGCACGCACAGGTCGTAGCGGCGCATGTCGGCACCAAAACCGAGCTGTTCGTTGGCCTCGACCGTATCGGCCCCCTGGTCTTGAAGGTTGTAGGCGCGAATTTTATTAAGTAGCCCAATACCGCGCCCCTCTTGGCGCAGGTAGAACAGTACGCCCCGGCCCTCTTCGGCAATACGCTTGAGCGCCTCCTGCAGCTGATAACCACAGTCACAGCGCATGGAGAACAGCGCATCGCCGGTTAAGCACTCAGAGTGCACGCGCCCAAGCACTGGCTCGCCGCCGCTCACGTCGCCCAGCGTTAGCGCAATATGGTCTTTGCCCGTGGCCTCGTCTTCGAAACCATGCATAGTGAATGTCGCCCAGGGAGTGGGCAGCCGAGAAGCGGCAATGAAGCGGATGGTCACAGGTTACCTCGCTGATCAACCAAACCAGTTAACCACACCAGTGTTGGCAAAGTGGGCACATAGTTTACCAGGAAGCGGCGGCGGCCTCACGGTATCCCTAGGGTGCAACGATTAATAGGGTGCGACGATTAATGCCAGCCCAGACGCCGCCATGCGTCCTATCTTCACGTACAATTCCTATCTTCAGGTACAAAGACTCCCTTACAATGCGGGCAAATTTCTTAAGAGCAAGTGTTTATGACCACCACACCTTTGCAAAACGACCGTTTTCTCCGCGCGCTGGCTCGTCAGCCCGTAGACCGCACTCCGGTGTGGATGATGCGTCAAGCAGGCCGTTACCTGCCGGAATACCGCGCCAGCCGTGCCGATGCGGGTAGCTTTATGGATCTGTGTCGCAACCATGACTTGGCCTGTGAGGTCACGCTGCAGCCTTTAGAACGCTACCCCCTTGATGCCGCCATTCTGTTCTCAGATATATTGACGATCCCTGACGCGATGGGCTTGGGGCTCTATTTTGAAACCGGCGAAGGCCCGAAATTCAAAAAAACCGTGCGCACGCCACAAGAGGTTGCCGCACTCACCGTGCCCAACGCCGAGCGCGACCTTGATTATGTGATGCGCGCAGTGTCGACCATCCGTCGTGAGCTCAACGGCCGTATGCCGCTGATTGGTTTTTCAGGCAGCCCTTGGACGCTGGCTACTTACATGGTGGAGGGCGGTTCAAGTAAAGATTTCCGCCACCTGAAAACTATGCTTTACGATACGCCAGACACCATGCACCAGCTGCTGGACACCCTGGCCCACGCGGTAACCGACTACCTGAATGCCCAGATTCGTGCGGGCGCCCAGGCGGTGCAGATTTTTGACACCTGGGGCGGCGCGCTATCTACCCCGGCTTACCTTGAGTTCTCGCTGCGCTATATGGAGCAGATTGTTTCCGGTTTGATCCGCGACCACGACGGACGCCGCGTGCCGGTCATCCTGTTCACCAAAAATGGCGGCCAGTGGCTTGAACACATCGCCTGCGCCGGTGCCGATGCGCTGGGTATCGACTGGTCTACCGAGCTGTCTGACGCCCGCGCACGGGTGGGTCATAAAGTAGCCCTGCAAGGCAACCTCGACCCTAACGTGCTGTTCGCACGGCCTTCTGCTATTCGCGCTGAAGTGGCACGCGTGCTTGAAAGCTACGGCCACGGCCCGGGCCACGTGTTTAACCTGGGCCACGGCATCAGCCAGTTCACTAACCCAGATAATGTCACCGCCTTTATGGACGCGCTGCACGAGTTAAGCCCCCAATACCACCAAGGCATTGCAACGCAAACCAGCGTCCCACGCTCAGGAGCAAAGTCATGAGCGAACTACGTAACGACCAGTGGTTCACCGAGGTATTTGATAGCCACGGCAGCGCCTTCTCGCTGAAAATCTCTGAAAAACTGCTGGATGTACAGAGCCCTTACCAGCACCTAGAAGTGTACGCCACGGAGACCTACGGCAACCTGATGGTGCTGGATGGCTGCGTGATGCTGACCGACCGCGACAACTTCCTCTATCACGAGATGATTGCCCACCCGGCGCTATTCACCCATCAAGACCCCAAGCGGGTGGTGATCATTGGCGGCGGTGACTGTGGAACGCTTAAAGAGGTGCTCCGCCACCCCGGCGTTGAAAAAGTCACCCAAATCGACATTGATGAAGAGGTCACCAAGGCGGCGGAGCGTTTTTTCCCGGCGTTGGTGGAAGCTAACGGCGACCCCCGAGCCGAACTGCTATTTGCCGACGGCGTGAAGTGGGTAGATGACGCTGCCGATGAGAGCATCGATGTGCTGATTATCGACTCCACCGACCCGGTAGGCCCTGCCGAAGGGCTGTTTAAAACCGACTTCCTGAAGCGCTGCCACCGCATCCTAAAAAATGGTGGCGTGATGGTGCAGCAGAGCGAATCACCGCTCTACCACAGCGGCTCTATCATTCGTGAGCTGCGCAACGATATGCGTGAAGCAGGCTTTGATAGCGTGGCCACCCTGCCCTTCCCACAGCCGGTGTACCCCTCTGGCTGGTGGAGTGTGACCTTGGCGGGTAAAAACGCCAACGTGGAAAGCTTTCGCGAACAAGCTGCCGCCAGCCACGAAATGCCGCTACAGTACTACACAGGTGATGCCCACCGTGGCGCCCTGGCACTACCGCCCTTTATGCGGAAAGCCTTTGCGTAAGTGAGCGCTAAGGTATTGACAGCGAAGGCCGGGCATTGCTCGGCCTTTTTTGTGCGCTTAGTTTTATTTGCTAAATCTGTTTGTTTGCTAAACCTGTTTATTTAGCTATCCACGTTAAGGAATAAAAATGAAAAACGTTCGTTGGTTGGGGTTAGGAATCAGCATACTGCTACCCACGGTGGCCATGGCCAGCACTTTGGAAACGGTGCAGAACCGTGACAGCCTTCGCTGTGGCGTCAATGCCGCCCAGCCGGGCTTCTCTTCACTGGATGACGATGATCAGTACCGCGGCCTGGATACCGACGTGTGCCGAGCAGTTGCCGCAGCGGCGCTCGGGGATGCAACAAAAGTAGATTTCGTACCGCTAGACTCTGTAGAGCGCTTTACCGCCCTGCAGTCTGGCGAAGTCGATGTACTATCCCGCACCACCACGTGGACATCGAGCCGTGACACCACCCTGGGCATGCACTTTACCGGCGTTAGTTACTACGACGGCCAAGCCTTTATGGTCGCTAGTGACCTGGGCGTGCAAAGCGCCAAAGAGCTGGATGGCGCGGCAGTCTGCACTCAGTCCGGCACCACCAGTGAGCTTAACCTATCCGACTACTTCCGCCTCAATGGAATGACCTACGACGCCGTGGTGTTTGATGCCCCTGAGCAGTCGATCATCGGCTTTGAAGCGGGCCGCTGCGACGTTTTAAGCTCCGATGCCTCCCAGCTCTATGCTCAGCGCATGCAGCTTGCCGACCCCAGCATGGCTGTTGTACTCCCCGAAATCATCTCGAAAGAGCCGCTTGGCCCCGCCGTGCGCCAAGGCGATGACCAGTGGTTCAACATCGTCAAATGGACGCTGTTTGCCATGCTTAACGCCGAAGAATTGGGCGTTAGCCAGGAAAACGTGGACGAGCATCTCACCTCAGAAGACCCCGATGTGATGCGCCTGCTAGGTCAGGACGGTAATTTTGGCGAAGCCATGGGTATTGAGACCGACTGGGCTTACCAAATCGTCAAACAGGTAGGCAACTATGCGGATATTTATGATCGTAACGTGGGTACAGGGTCAGATTTCAATATTGCACGCGGCTTAAACAGTCTTTGGAATGACGGCGGCATTCAGTACGCTCCACCCATTCGCTAAGACGTCCGATTATTAAGCTCTCAGCAGAGAGTATCACCTCTGCATTAGCGGCTACGCACCAAAAAAGTGCGCACGGTAGCCGCTAATGCACTTTCATGCACCACAACTTTGGTAGGAAATTGCTCCGTTTTGCGTTGAAAAGCGCTGAATTTAACGTCGTATCATTCTTGGCACCTTCCTTGCTAGCTTTTAGTGTCATGCACCTGCATGCATAACGACATTACATCTAGGAAGGGGAACTACCATGTTTAACAAGAAACACTTGGTACTGCTGGCATCTGCGGGCGCCATCACCGTTGCGGGCGTAGCAACTGCGCAGGCCAGCACGCTCGAAGATACCAAATCACGCGGGGCCGTTCAGTGTGGTGTTAGCGATGGCTTACCAGGTTTTTCCGCGCCAGACGATAGCGGCGAGTGGCAAGGTATCGACGTTGACGTATGCCGCGCCGTAGCAGCAGCGGTGCTGGGTGATGCCGATGCGGTTAACTACATCTCCTTAAATGCGGTTGAGCGCTTCACCGCGCTGCAGTCGGGCGAAGTGGACGTACTGTCACGCAACACCACCTGGACCACTACCCGCGATACGACCCTAGGTCTTAACTTTACCGGTGTTAACTTTTACGACGGCCAGGGCTTTATGGTTTCCCGCGACCTGGGCGTTTCAGAAGCCTCTGAGTTAGATGGCGCCGCTATCTGCATCCAGTCGGGCACCACTACAGAACTCAACCTAGCTGACTACTTCCGTGCTAACGACATGGAATTCGACCCGATTGTATTTGATACGTCTGAGCAAACGGTAGGTGGCTTCCAAGCTGGCCGCTGTGACGTACTCACCTCTGATACCTCTCAGCTTGCTGCTCTGCGCATCCAACTAGATGACCCAGATGGCGCCGTCATTCTCTCCGATGTTATCTCAAAAGAGCCCCTTGGCCCGGTGGTTCGCCAGGGCGACGACCAGTGGTTCAATATCGTCAAATGGTCACTCTTTGCCATGCTTAACGGTGAAGAGTATGGCGTTACCAGCGAAAACGCTGAAGAAATGCGCGACTCTGATAACCCCGACATTGCACGCCTGCTCGGCCAAGACGGCAACTACGGTGAAGGCATGGGCTTAGACGCTGACTGGGCTTACAACATCCTAAGCCAAGTGGGTAACTACGGCGAAAGCTTTGAGCGTAACGTAGGAATGGACTCTCCGCTGGAAATCGAACGCGGCGTTAACGCGCTGTGGAACCAAGGCGGCTTCCAGTACGCACCGCCGATTCGCTAAGCGTCTCGATTGACCCCGGCCCGCCCTCCTGTTTAGTGACGGCGGGCCATTTGATTGACCTGCCGTATCGCGGAGACGCTATCCATGTCCGTTCGACCCAACTCTCGCCCGGTCGGCCAAAAGCCTCCCTTCTGGCGAGACCGCGCTAAGCGCGCTCTTATTTTTCAGTTACTCCTTGTGGCCGCTGTCGCCGCTTTTTTGCTCTATATCGTCGGGAATACCCAGGACAACTTATCCGCACGTGGCATTACTACCGGGTTTGGTTTCCTAGGTAACACCGCAGGCTTTGGGATAGTTCAGAGTCTGATCGACTACTCATCCCAAAGCACCTACGGCCGCACGTTTGTCGTGGGCCTGCTCAACACCCTATTGGTAGGGGGTTTAGGGGTCTTAGCGGCGACCATCATTGGGTTTATTGTCGGGATTGCCCGCCTGTCGCCTAACTGGTTACTTGCCCGCTTAGCCAATGCGTATATCGAAACCTTTCGTAATATCCCACTGCTACTGCAAATTTTCTTCTGGTACTACGCAGTGCTTCGCACGCTGCCCAGCGCCAGGGACAGTCTCGCCTTTGGTGAAGTTATCTTCCTCAACGTGCGCGGCCTCTACCTGCCTGAACCGCTCTTTGAGTCAGGCTTTGGCCTCATCCCCGCAACCTTTATGGCCGCGGTCATTGCCAGCATTGCGCTGGTTGTTTGGAACAAACGCCGCCATGAGGCAACCGGCAAACGCATCCCAGCTTACTGGATTTCGTTTGCGTTAATTTTCGGCTTACCCATGCTGGTATTGGTGGCCACGGGTGTGCCGGTTACTTGGGATGTGCCAGAGCTGCGTGGCTTTAACTTCCGCGGTGGCATTACGATCATTCCTGAGTTCCTCGCTTTATGGCTTGCGCTGTCGATTTATACCGCCTCGTTTATCGCCGAAATTGTGCGCTCAGGCATTCAGGCCATTTCACACGGCCAAACCGAAGCCGCCCAGGCGCTTAGCCTGCCGCGCAATCTAGTACTGCGCTTAGTGGTCATTCCCCAGGCGCTGCGTGTGATTATTCCGCCGCTTACTAGCCAATATCTAAACCTGATCAAGAACTCATCGCTGGCCACGGCTATTGGTTACCCAGACCTTGTCTCGGTGTTTGCAGGCACCACGCTGAACCAGACTGGCCAAGCCATTGAGGTCATTGCCATGACCATGGCGGTCTATCTGACCATCAGCCTACTGGTGTCCATGTTTATGAACTGGTTCAACGCCCGCGTGGCGCTGGTTGAACGCTAGGCCAATGGCGAGGAAATACACATGATTCATAACCAATCGATGATTGATCCGAGGCCCGCCCCCAGTAGTTCAGTGGGGCCAGTCGCGTGGCTGCGCACCAACCTGTTTAACGGCCCAATCAATACCATCTTTACGCTTATCGGGCTTTACGTGCTGTATCTTTTGGTCGTGCCCACCGTGCAGTGGGCGTTTATTAACGCCGACTGGGTCGGCACGAGCCGCGACGACTGCTCACGTGAAGGCGCTTGCTGGGTATTTGTCAATGCCCGCTTTAGCCAGTTTATTTATGGCCTTTATCCGCGCACAGAAATATGGCGCGCTAACGTGGCGTTTGCGGGTTTCTTTGCGCTGATTGCATGGCTGGCTATTCCCAAGCTGCCCTTTAAACGCTGGGTGGCGGTGTTTGCCTTAGTGGGCTTTCCGGTAGTGGCCTACGTGCTGCTCCACGGCGGCTACTTCGACCTGCCCCGCGTACCCACTCACCGCTGGGGCGGTTTAATGCTGACCCTGCTGTTGGCCACCGTCGGTATGGTGGGCGCGCTACCCATTGGTATTGTGCTGGCATTGGGGCGGCGCTCTAATATGCCCATCGTCAAAAGCTTCTGCGTAGTATTCATTGAGTTTTGGCGCGGTGTGCCGCTGATTACCGTCCTGTTCATGGCCTCGGTAATGCTGCCGCTGTTCTTACCCTCAGGAATCAGCGTTGACCGCTTAGTACGTGCGCTTATCGGCCTTACGCTGTTCCAAAGTGCCTATATGGCTGAGGTTATCCGGGGTGGTTTACAGGCTATTCCCAAAGGCCAAGAAGAGGCTGCGGCCGCGCTAGGGATGACCTACTGGAAACGCATGGGGCTGATTGTGTTACCCCAAGCGCTAAAGATGATGATTCCAGGCATCGTGAATACCTTTATCTCGCTGTTTAAAGACACCACGCTGGTCATGATTATCGGCTTGTTTGACCTATTAGGGATCGTGCAAGCGGCACTGTCCGACTCTCGCTGGCTGGGCTTCTCGCTAGAGGGCTATGTATTTGCCGCGTTTATGTTCTGGATCTTCTGTTTCAGCATGTCGCGCTATAGCCAGTACTTAGAACGCAAGCTACACACCGGCCATAAGCGCTAACGCCGCTTTTATTAACGATTTTTAGCAGGATACTGACATGACACAAGCAGCCACCAACGTCTCTGGCACACGTACTTCTGATCTGATGGTTGAAATGCGCGGCGTTAACAAATGGTACGGCGACTTTCACGTGCTACGCGATATCGACCTAGAGGTTAAACGCGGTGAGCGTATCGTTATATGTGGACCTTCTGGCTCGGGTAAATCCACGTTGATTCGCTGCATCAATCATTTAGAAGAGCACCAGCAGGGTGAAATCGTGGTGGGCGGCGTGCCGCTGACCCAGGACGTTAAGCGTATCGAGCAGATTCGTCGCAGCGTGGGCATGGTCTTCCAGCACTTTAACCTCTTCCCCCATTTATCGGTGCTGGAAAACTGTTGTATCGCGCCCATGTGGGTGCAGAAAAAGCCGCGCCGCGAAGCAGAAGAGCAGGCCATGCGTTACCTAGAGCGGGTGCGCATTGCCGAGCAGGCCAAAAAGTATCCCGGACAGCTTTCAGGCGGCCAGCAGCAGCGGGTGGCGATTGCCCGCTCGCTGTGTATGCACCCCGATGTGATGCTTTTCGACGAGCCCACCTCCGCCCTTGACCCTGAAATGATTAAAGAAGTGCTAGACGTCATGGTCGAGCTGGCCAATGAGGGCATGACCATGCTTTGCGTGACCCACGAAATGGGCTTCGCCAAAACCGTCGCCGACCGGGTGATTTTTATGGATCAGGGGCAAATCATTGAGGAGAACGCGCCTGAGCCGTTCTTTAATAACCCACAGTCTGAGCGCACGAAGCTGTTCTTAAGCCAGATTCTGGGGCACTAAGTACGGGAATGGGTAAGACAATGGGCCTCATCGCAGGCCCATTTTTGTATTTCATTTATAACTAGCATCGCCGACACATCGACATAAGAGAGACAGTTTACGATGGAAAAGCTATTTATCGACCGCGCCCCACAGCCGATTGCGCCCTTCTCCCACGCATGCCGGGTGGGAGATTTGGTATTTATTACCGGCCAAATGCCCACTGTTCCGGAAACCAACGAAATGCTGCTGGGTACGTTTACCGAACAAACCCACCGCGTGATGCAAAACCTAGCGATTGTGCTGGAAGAGGTGGGCAGCAGCTTTGAGTACGTGGTTCAGTCACGGGTATTTATTACCAACATGGGCCACTTTGACGAGGTAAATGGTGTATATGCCAGCTACTTCCAGAAGCCGCTGCCTACCCGCACCTGTATTGGCGTTACCGGCCTTGCCGGTGGTGCGGACGTAGAAGTGGACATGATTGCCTGGATTCCGCCCAAAGAAAGCAACGCTTAACCGCCCAGCCGGGTAATACTCGCGGGCAGTAGTGCGGCCTGCTCACGGTGTTGCGTCAGCGGTTTATTGGCCAGCGCAGTGAGCAGTATCTGTAACGGATCCCCATGACTAACCACCAGCACCGTCTCGCCGCTGCACTGCTGCTCTAGCCCCTCGATCACTGCACACAATCTCGCAGCTACGCGGCTTACGGCTTCCACTTGGTACTGCTGATGGTCGGCATCCTGAGCATCTAGCGCCCATACATCGGGGTAATATCGATCCGCCTGACCATCAAGCTCACCAAAATAGCGCTCACGCAGGCGCTGCTCTTTCTTCAGCGTTAAACCAAAAGCACTGGCAACCCTTTCAGCGGTTTGTGTTGTACGTAAAAAGTCCGAATGCACTACCCGCGTCGGGGTTGGCCACTGCCAGTCTTCTACCGTCTCAAGCAGTTGCTGTTCTCCCAAAGCAGAAAGCCCAAACGCGTTAAGCCCCCTTTCAGGCGAGCTAATAATTAAGCCCTGCTCATTGGCTTGGCTATGCCCATGACGCATCAAGAGATAGCTGTTTCGCCAATGATAGGAAGAGGTTCTGAAAGTGTTTGACATAGCTTTGCAATAAATCCTAGATTGGAAGAGATCGTTTTCGAAAAATAAACATCTAGCATTACCAATGTCCACTTACGAAACGCACGCCAAGCAAAAGAAAGCGCTAAACGCGATAGTGGATAGCAAAACACAAAAATAACGCATATAAGAGGCTAACTATGGAAACATCACGTTTCTGCAAACGACCGCTTGCTATGTTCGCGGCGGCATCGCTGCTCCCCTTAGCACTGCTCTCTACCCACGCCTTCGCAGAATGCGAACGCGGCGATCTTGACACTATTTTCTGCGACGAAGATGGCGATATGGTCGCTGACCGGCCAAGCGATGAGTCAAAGTGGGTCAACCCAGACACTCTTATTTTTGCTTATACGCCCGTAGAAGATCCTGCCATTTATTCAGACATCTGGCAGCCTTTTATTGACCACTTATCTGAGGTTACCGAGCGTAACGTGCGTTTCTTCGCGGTACAGTCCAACGCCGCACAGGTTGAAGCCATGCGCAGCGGGCGATTGCATATCGCCGGTTTCTCAACCGGGCCAACCCCATTTGCCGTTAATTTAGCGGGTGCGGTGCCTTTTGCGCTGATGGGCTCCGACGACGGCCAGTTCGGCTACACCCTGCAGATGTTCACCCACGTGGACTCTGACATTGAGAGCCTTGAAGACCTTAAAGGTAAACGGGTAGCCCACACCTCACCTACCTCTAACTCTGGCAACTTGGCTCCGCGTGCCTTGCTGCCCGAACTAGGGATCACGCCAGAGGAAGATTATGACGTGGTCTACTCCGGCAGCCACGACCAGTCCATGCTGGGTGTTGTAGCGCGTGACTACGACGCAGCGCCGGTCGCTTCTGAGGTTGTCGAGCGCATGGCCGCACGGGGGCTTTACGATGAAGAGGATGTTCGGCTGATTTATGAGTCAGACCGCTTCCCTACCACCTCCTATAACTACGCCCATAACTTGCACCCAGACCTCGTGGAGAAAATCGAAGAAGCCTTTTTTACCTTTGATTTTGTCGGCACCGAACTTGGCGAAGAGTTTGAGGGCGTCGAGAAGTTTATTCCGATTAATTACAAAGATAACTGGCAAGTGATTCGCACCATCCAAGCCGCTAATGACGTGCGTTATACGCGGGAAAATTTGGAGTAACGCGTACCGCGCCGCTACTCGCGGCGCGGTTCTTCGTTTATCGATGGAAGCGAACCTATGCTGGAAATTACAAATCTGGTCAAGCGTTATGGCCACAACGAGGCGGTGCTAAAAGGCCTCGATCTTAAGGTAGAAGACAACAGCGTTGTGTCTATCGTAGGCGCTTCCGGTGCCGGTAAAAGCACCATGCTGCGCTGTATCAACCGCTTAGTAGAGCCCACGTCAGGCTCGATCAAACTCAACGGTGCTGAGCTGGTTAACGTGAAAGGGGCTGAGTTACGCCGTGCCCGGCGCAAAATTGGCATGGTGTTCCAGGGCTTTAACTTACTGGATCGGCTCACGGTTATGGAGAACGTACTCGCCGGGCGGCTTGGCTACGTTAACCTCTATCAAGCCATCTCACGTCGCTACCCCCAAGCCGATATAGAGCGCGCATTTAGCCTCATGGAGCGAGTGGGCATTGCCCATTACGCCAATAAGCGTGCCGATGAGCTTTCCGGCGGTGAGCGCCAGCGCGTTGGCGTAGTGCGAGCGTTAATGCAAGAACCTGACTTACTGCTGGCCGACGAGCCAACGGCATCGCTAGACCCACGTACGTCGGAACAAATCATGATTCTGCTGCAGAGCCTTGCCAGTGAGCTTTCGCTGCCAGTATTGATCAACATTCACAACGTTGCCCAGGCAAAAACCTACACAGAGCGCATTGTCGGCCTGCGCCACGGCAAGATGATTTTTGACGGGCGGCCCGCGGACTTTAACAAAGACGCGCTAGATGCCATTTATGGTGGCATTGAGGCACCGGATGAAACGGTTTCCGAGCAGCCGCACCGCTCAGCGGAGGTAGAACGCCATGACTCCGCCTGACCCCCAACCCCATGTGCCTCGCACCTGGAAAAAGCCGCCGTTTATTGCCAACCCCTTTATTCGCTACGGCATTTTTATTGTCGCCGCGATTTATCTGGTGTGGGCTTTCGGTTCTTTGCCGTTTAACTGGGCACGCATTTCGGAAGGCCTACCTAGGGCTGCCCGCATCTTTAGCGGCGGCTTCCCACCAAGCTTTGAGCGCTTTGGCCTGCTGCTCACCGGGTTTAAAGAGAGCTTTCAAATCGCCATTCTGGCAACGCTCTTGGGTGTGCTGCTCTCGATTCCTTTTGCGGTGATGGCCGCACGTAACATTGCCCCCCTACCGATCTACTTAATTGGCCGTTCGGTGATCATTATCTCGCGCAGCTTTCACCCAGTGATTGTGGCCATTTTATTTGTCGCAGCGGTGGGCTTTGGGCCGCTGGCAGGTATTTTAACGCTCACCCTCTACTCCATTGGCTTTGTAGGCAAACTGCTGGCCGAAGAGATTGAGGAGATTGACTGGGGGCAAGTAGAAGCCATGCGCGCAGCAGGTGCAGGCTATATAGCCACACTGTATTACGCTGTCTTCCCACAAATATTACCCCGTCAAGTTGGTTTATCAATGTATCAACTTGACAGCAATTTGCGCGCCTCTGCGGTGGTTGGCATCGTCGGGGCGGGGGGTATCGGTGGCACGTTAATGAATGCCTTTGGCCGTTACGATTACGACTTCGCCTTTGCGATTCTGCTGATCATTATTGCGGTTATTTTGCTCAGTGAAGGCATCAGCGGCTGGGTAAGGAAAAAAATATGGTAGATCACGCACAGCAACTCGCCGACCGCGTTTGGCAACGCTACGACCGTAAAGAGAGGCTCATCCGCTATGCGGTGCTACTAGGCACGTTGATGCTGGTGTTCTGGGCAGTTCGCGATATTGATATTTTCTGGCCCTGGGTGTGGGACGCCCCCAATCAAATGTCGAATTTGGGTGCGCGCATGTGGCCCCCGAGCGCTGCCGGGCTAAGCAATATTTTGAACGCGCTGCTGGAAACGGTGCATATCGCGACGCTAGCAACCTTTCTCACTATTTTTCTAGCCCTGCCGGTGGCCTATATCGCTGCCCAAAACACCACGCCCAATCGTGCGTGCCTGTGGCTCGGGCGCTTTATTCTGGTCTCAAGCCGCTCGGTTAATACAATTATATGGGCGCTGTTATTCGTGGCCATTTTTGGCCCCGGCGTGTTAGCAGGGATCCTGGCGATTGTGTTTCGCTCGATAGGCTTTATCGGCAAATTAATGGGCGAAGCCATTGAGGAAATCGATCGCCGACCGGTGGAGGCTATGGAAGCCACCGGTGCTTCCAAAGCCAAAGTGGTTGCCTACGCTATTGTGCCTCAGGTGATGCCGGCCTTTTTCGCCATTGTGATTTTGCGTTGGGACATCAACATTCGTGAGTCCACCGTGCTAGGGCTCGTGGGCGCTGGCGGTATTGGCGTGATTCTTCAGGGCGCTATCGATACCTTTGCCTGGCCCACTGTTGCCACCATTTTGATCGCGATCATCGTGCTTGTACTGATTGGCGAGGCAATTACCAGCTTACTGCGCAGCAAGGTACTTTAACTCTCCAAAACATGTTTTAGCCCTCGCAAGTGTTTGACCAAACGGCAAACGCTTGCCATGGTTAAGAGGCAACTAATGACAAGGAGGACGTATGACGATGACCACCTATATTGTGGTAGCCGATGCCGCCCGTGCGCGTATTTTCACCCGTGATGCACTAAACCTCGTTGAACAGGAGAGTTTGGTACATGCGGAAGGACGGCTGCATGAAGGAGATTTAATCACCGATCGTCGTGGCGCCGATGTCCATGAGTCAATGTCCACTACGTCACGCTCCTCCGGTGAAGAGGGAGCCGCTTCAAAACATGAGAACGAGCTGTTTGCTAAAGAAGTGGTTCAGCGCCTTTATACCGCTCGGGTGGAAAACAGCATGGAAAAGCTGATTATGGTTGCGCCGCCTAAGTTTCTAGGCCTACTGCGTGAAAAACTTGATAACCCCACTCAAAAGCTGGTTATTCACACGCTCTCTAAAGATCTAAGCAAAGCCTCTGTGCAGGATATTCAAAACGCGGTAAGCGATTTGCGTTAATCGTCACTCAAGTCGTGGTCGTTCTCGCCGATAGAGCTTTGGTATCCAGCCATCCTCGAGAGAGCGACCATGTTTTCCTCCCTTCGCATACGAATCTTACTTGCTGCCTTAACGGCAATTACCCTCGCTCTGATTATTAACGGCATTGCCAGCTATACCACTGTTAAGCATCACAATAGTCAACAAATTAGCCGTAACTTAAGCGCCGTCGTAGACGGCAACACACAAGCCATTAATGAGTGGTTTAACGCCCGTTATACGATGCTCGCCAGCATGGAAGATACGGTCGCTAGCGACTCCCCACTGGCTGCATTACGTCAGCTAGCTGATTCCGGCAGTTTTATGTCCACCTACATTGCCTACCCTTCTACATCAGCGGCCGTATTTTCTGACGAATGGCAACCCCCCAGTGATTACGACCCACGGCAGCGCCCTTGGTATCTAGAGGCTGCTGAAGCGCAAGATACTATTATTACAGCACCTTATGTGGATGCTCAATCAGGTGGATTGATTGTTACCTTTGCACGCCCTTTCTACCAAAACAATCAGCTTGCCGCCGTTATCGGTGCTGACATTAGCATTGGTGACGTCATCGATATCGTCTCAGGCATTGCGCCTACGCCTTCCAGCTTTGGCTTTTTAACAACAGAAGACGGCACCCTCGTCGCCCATCCTGATGCTGAATTAACGCTTGAAGCTTCTACGCAGTTGAGTGGAGACCTTACCAATGAACGCCTTAGCCAAATCATCCAAGGCAATGAGCCCCAAGCACTTAAGCTGCAAAACAGCGATAAGCTGCTTATGGGGAGCTATGTCGGCGGCAGTAGCGGTTGGCAGCTCATCGTTGCACTCGATGAACAAGAAGCGACCGCAGGGCTGCGCGCCATTGCCACCACATCGATAGTAACGCTGCTAATTGTCGCCGCCATTACCGCAGTTGTCTTTAGTATGCTGCTCTCACTGCTGCTGCGCCGCTTACTCGGGGTGCGTAATGCAATGGATAACATTGCCTCTGGAGAGGGCGATTTAACCCAGCGCCTACCAGAAGAGGGCAACGACGAGGTTTCCCAAATCGCCAGCGCCTTCAACCGTTTTGTCGGCAAAATGGAAGCGGTATTGATCGATGTACGCACCAGCAGCGAGTCGGTTCACCATGCGGCGAACGAAATCGCCCTGGGCGGCCAGGATCTATCCCGACGCACCGAGAACGCAGCGTCTAATCTGCAGGAAACCTCTGCCTCAGTGGAGCAGATAACGAGCACGGTCGAGCACACCGCCGCGTCCGCTCAAGAAGCCAACAAGCTCTCCCATACGGCCTCGAAAGTGGCTAAAGAAGGGGGACAAGTGGTAGCTAACGTGGTCACTACCATGGAAGACATCTCCCAGTCTTCCAATAAAATTGGCGAGATCGTCACGCTCATGAACAGCATTGCCTTTCAAACCAACTTATTGGCCCTCAATGCCTCCGTAGAAGCCGCCCGGGCGGGGGAGCATGGCCGAGGCTTTGCGGTCGTGGCCGATGAAGTACGCAAATTAGCAGGGCGCAGTAGTGACGCGGCCAACGATATTCAGAAATTGATCGAAGATTCACAAAGCAAAGTGAATAACGGCACCACATTAGTGCAAAACGCAGGGGCGACCATGCAGGATATCGTGGCCCATATTACCCGTGTTGCCGATGTGCTGGAGGAAATCAACTCCGCGACTAGCGAGCAGAGCGATGGCATTAAGCAAGTCAATATCGCCGTGGCGGAACTTGACCGTATGACCCAAGAGAATGCCGCCATGGTGGAAGAGTCCACTACCGCTGCGGAACAGCTAAAAGAGCAGGCCGATCACCTTAAGGGCACCGTCAGCAGCTTTAAGCTGTCGTCAGCAACGCCCCAGGCACTTGAAAGCCCTCGCCCATATATGGCCTTAAAGGGATAGCCACGCTTATGCATTTTCGCTCTTTACGCTCGTTTGTGGTTGCCTTAGCCGCGCCTTGCTTACTTGCCATCGTTGCAGCGCTGGTGGCGTATAACTTAATTGCCGCCGCCCGCACCCAACAAACGGTGGATGACTATACACGCCCCTTAATTAAGGGCGCGCTTGATGCGCGGCTGGATGCCATTGCCGATGCAGAGGGCGAGCGCATCCGCCGAGAGTTAGACACGGCGATGACCCTCGCGTCTCAACTGGCATCTACCAATGCCTTGATGGGCGTAGAAGATGAAGAAGGGTTCCGAGCGTTACACCTGAGCCGCCGCCAGTTATCGAACCTGGTTCGCCAAACCGTCGCCGATCACCCTGCTCTTTTGGATGCCTTTATTGGCTGGGAGCCCAACGCCTTTGGGGATGACGCACGCTACGCGGGTGATGAGCGCTACGGACATGACGGCAGCGGCCGTTTTATGCCTTGGTGGTACCGTACCGGCGACGGCTCCCTGGCGGTACTACCCCTGGGCGATACCATGGAGAGCCAAACACGTCTAGCCAGTGGCGTTCGCGAAGGCGAGTACTACCTGTGCCCGCGCGAAACGCTGGCCCCCTGCATTATTGACCCCGCCGCCTACGACTATGACGGCGTCACAGAGCTGGTCACCTCCTTCAACGCACCGATCGTGGTGGATGGGGAGTTTCGTGGCGTCGCAGGGGTGGATCTATCGCTTAACTTTATTCAAACGCTATTAAACGAAGCCAATCAATCCCTCTATAACGGAGCAGGCCGCATGGCGCTAGTAGCCGGCCGTGGCGGCTTAGTAGCGGACACCGCAGGCGAAAGTGGCCTTGGCTTACCAGCAAGCGAGTCGCTTAGTAATACGCTGATGTCTGGGATTGCCCAAGCGGCCTTTCAGGGCAGTCTCCACAGCAGCCTAGATGACGGCATGCTACAGCGCTACCAGCCTATTCCTCTGGGTACCGAGCAGCCCTGGGTACTGGTGTTGCAGCTACCCGAGTCACTGGTACTGGCAGAGCTAAATACGCTGCAAGGTTTGCTCGGCGACCAGCGCCAGCAAAACACGATCGGCATGACGCTTGTTGGCCTGTTACTTGCCTCTATTGGCGTCATAGCCCTTTGGTGGATTGGTGGGCGAATCGCACGTCCATTAAAGCGGCTTGCTAACCGTATGCAGGAAATTGCCTCGGGCAGTGGCGATCTTACCCAGCGTTTGCTGGTGCATGGCCGCGACGAGAGCGCAGCGTTAGCCGAGCAATTCAATGCGTTTGCCGCCAAAATCCAAGCGATTTTACTGGATGTACGGCGCAGCAGCGAAGCGGTCAATCATGCCGCCAATGAGATTACCCAAGGGGGCCACGATCTTTCACGGCGAACCGAACAGGCCGCTGCCAGCCTGCAACAAACATCTTCTGCTATGGAAGAGATTAGCAGCACCGTTAGCCATACGACCCACGCCTCTAAGGAAGCCAGTGGGCTTTCCGAAACCGCCTCGGAGCTAGCATCCCGCACGGATAGCGCATTTGAGCAGGTGGTCACCACCATGACGGATATTCGTACCAATTCTGATGAGATACAGAGCATTGTCAGCGTCATTGATGGCATTGCCTTCCAAACCAACCTGCTGGCGCTAAACGCATCCGTCGAAGCCGCTCGGGCGGGGGAACATGGGCGAGGGTTTGCTGTTGTAGCAGATGAAGTACGCAAATTAGCGTCGCGTAGTAGCGACGCCGCCAAAGATATTCGCCAGCGTATTGATGCCTCAGCCAACAAAGTAGAGAGCGGCACCCAAATGGTGCGCGATGCCGAAGCCGCTATGCGTGAGCTGGCCCAGAGCGTAACGCGCGTCACTCAGATGCTAGGAGACATCAGCACAGCAGCGCAAGAACAGAACGATGGCATCAGCCAGGTCAGTATTGCTGTGACCGACTTAGACCAGATGACCCAGCAAAACGCTGCCCTGGTGCAAGAATCCACCACCGCTGCCGAACAGCTGAAAGACCAAGCCGATCGGTTGGCCGCATTGGTGGGTGGCTTCACACTTGAAACGACTGGCAGCGAGGCGCTAAAAGAGTATTCACTGCCGGCTCCAGAAACGTGCCGCTGATGGGCTAAGGAATCGGCGGTAGCGGAATATCATCGCTACGCTTAGCGCCCGCGGTCATTTCGCGGCAGAGCCGCAGGAACTCACGCACTCCGGTGGTGAGGTACTTGTGGCGGTGCCAAATAAAGGTGAACTGGCGTCTTAAGTCTAACTCCGGCGTGGGCAGCGGCACTAAGCTGCCCCGTCGGAAGGCATCGCGTAGCGCCAACCTGGAAACGCAGCCGATACCCAGGCCCGATTCCACTGCCCGTTTAATGCCTTCGGTATGCTCAAGCTCCAGCAGGGTATTAAACCGACTGCGCCGATGGCGGGCGGCGTGCTCAAGGGTCATGCGCGTACCTGAGCCCTCTTCGCGCATTATCCAATCCTCACGGAGCAACTGCTCCAGTTCAAGATGCTCACGCCCCGCCAGTGGATGGCGCGGCGAGCAGAACACGCAAAGCTCATCTTCGACCCAAGGCTGGCTGATAATCATCTCGTCATCGCACTGCCCTTCAATCAGCCCCAAATCCAGCGAGTGCTGGCGCACGCCTTCGATGATATGCCGCGTATTGCGCACCGCTAGACGCACGCGGCTGCCGGGGTGCTGCTGCATAAAGTCACTAATCAGCAGCGTGGCTAAGTAGTTGCCAATGGTAAGGGTTGCCCCGACATCTAGCGCGCCTACCCCCTGCTGGCCGCGCAGTAGCTCCTCCACTTCTTCGGCACGGTCCAGCAAGGCCACGGCTTTGGGCAACAGCTGAAAACCGAGCGCATTAAGCTTTAACCGCTTACCTATACGATCCAGCAGTTGGCAGTCGAATTGGCGCTCTAGCTCCGCCAACGCCGTACTGGTCGCGGACTGAGACATGGCAAGCGCACGCGCTGCATGGGAAACGCTTTCGTGCTGGGCAACCGCCACAAAGACCTCTAGCTGGCGCAGGGTGTAATGCATAGCAGTGACCTATCCGTTCGGGGCTCTATATCTATTATTTAGATAAGTGTTATCAGTATAATTCACTTAACAGATATACCACCCGTTATTTAGAATTAGCAGCATCATATACAGCTATTTTTTATTCTTTTTTAGAATATGGCGGCGAGGCGTAGCCCACTCTGCCCCTAGAGGAGTCAGCATGAGCAAGTTTGCCTTAGAAGAAGTCCTCAGCGTTCATCACTGGAACGACACTCTGTTTAGCTTCCGCACCACCCGCGAGCGCAGCCTGCGCTTCAAAAATGGTCAGTTTGTGATGATCGGCCTGGAAGTAAACGGCAAACCGCTGATGCGTGCCTACTCCATCGCCAGCCCTAACTACGAAGACCACCTGGAGTTTTTCAGTATTAAAGTGCCCGACGGCCCTCTCACCTCGCGCCTGCAGCACTTAAAAGTGGGCGATCAAATTATGGTCAGCCGCAAGCCCACCGGCACCCTGGTATGCGACGACCTGCTGCCGGGTCGCAACCTTTACATGCTCTCCACCGGCACCGGTCTTGCGCCCTTTATGAGCCTGATCCAAGACCCTGAAGTGTATGAGCGCTTTGAGAAAGTAGTGTTGATACACGGCGTACGTGAAGTCTCGGAGCTGGCCTACGCTGACTTCATCACCAAGGAGCTGCCCGCTCACGAATACCTGGGCGAAGAGGTCGCCGAGAAGCTGGTTTACTACCCCACGGTCACCCGCGAAGAGTTCCACACCATGGGCCGCCTGACCGACCATATCCGCAGTGGAAAACTGTTTGAAGATACTGGTCTTCCGCCGATTGATCCGCGCCAAGACCGGGCGATGATTTGTGGCAGCCCCGCCATGCTGGACGACACCAGCGCGCTGCTGGACGAGCTGGGCCTGAATATCTCTCCGCGAATGGGCGAGCCAGGCGATTACGTGATTGAGCGTGCCTTTGTTGAGAAGTGAGTCGTGAGTCGTGAGTCGTGAGTAGAAAAATTCTAGTCACTTTAATGACCACATCACTAATACAAAGCCCCTGCTGGAGTTGATCCACAGGGGCTTTGTGCTGCTTACTATTTACAGTGCAAAAACTGACAGCTTTTTACTTCACCACTCACTATTCACCGTTAACCTAAACAGCGTCTTTCCCGGTTTCACCAGTACGAATACGGATCACCTGCTCAAGCGGCATGACAAAGATTTTGCCGTCGCCAATTTTGCCTGTATTGGCCACCTGCGTGATGGCATCGATGACCTGCTCCGCCATATCGTCATCGACCGCCACCTCCAGCTTTACTTTGGGCAGAAAATCCACCACATACTCTGCACCACGGTATAGCTCTGTGTGGCCTTTTTGACGACCAAAGCCCTTCACTTCAGTGACTGTAATGCCCTGCACGCCGATATCAGAGAGTGATTCGCGTACGTCATCAAGCTTAAACGGCTTGATAATGGCTGAGATTAATTTCATTGCGACATCCTCTAGCTTGGTGGCCTATTGTCGAAGGTTGGCGGGCCACTGTGGTTAAAGCCCATCACCCGTTACCGTTAAGCATACACCGCTACCGGCGGAGAATAAAAAATCAACGCAAATGTAGCCTAAGCGTATCCTAAAACAAAAAGGCCTCCCGGTTAGGGAGGCCAAGGGAGCGCGCCGGCTCACTTCATTAGCGCACGTTTATTTCTTAACGCTAAACTCAGGGTAGGCTTCAAGTCCGCACTCAGCGATATCCACCCCTTCATACTCTTCTTCTTCGCTAACGCGGATACCCATGATGGCTTTCAGCACCAGCCATACCACTAGGCTCGCCAAGAAGACCCAGGCGAAGATGCCCAGCATACCGATGATCTGCGCCCCGAAGGTGGCATCAGCGTTAGACAGAGGCACTGCCAGACAGCCCCAGATGCCTACCACACCGTGCACCGAGATCGCACCGACCGGATCATCAAGCTTCAGCTTGTCGAGCATCACGATGGAAACCACAACGATCAGGCCACCCACCATACCGATCAGCATTGCACCGAAGGCAGTAGGCGCCAAAGGTTCAGCCGTAATCGCCACCAAGCCCGCCAGTGCACCGTTAAGCGCCATCGTCAGGTCTGCCTTGCGGAACCATAGCTTCGCCAGGATAAGCGCAGCAATAACACCCCCCGCCGCTGCTGCATTGGTGTTTACCATGACTTGTGCAACATTATTAGCGGAGTCTACGTCTGACACCTTCAGCTCAGAGCCACCGTTAAAGCCGAACCAGCCCATCCACAGGATAAAGGTACCCAGCGTTGCCAACGGCAGATTAGCGCCAGGAATAGCCCGGATAGTGCCGTCGTTACCGTATTTACCCTTACGTGGACCTAATACCAGCACACCGGCTAAGGCAGCTGCCGCACCAGCCATGTGAACAATGCCCGAACCTGCAAAGTCTGAGAAGCCGATCGCATCAATCCAGCCGCCGCCCCAAGTCCAGTAGCCCGATACCGGATAAATCACACCCGTCATCACAACAGCAAAGGCTAAAAACGCCCACAGTTTCATGCGCTCGGCAACCGCACCCGACACAATCGACATCGCCGTGGCAACAAATACTACTTGGAAGAAGTAATCTGCACGCATGGAGTAGTAAGGCGCGTCATCACCGCCCGCGGTTACCGCATCGGCGCTGTTTTCACCGCCTAGCAAGAAACCAAGGTTAGGCAGGAAACCACCTTCCGCGCTGGAGTACATCAGGTAGTAACCCAACAAGAGGTACATGGTGCAGGCAATTGCAAACAGCGCGATGTTTTTGGTGAGAATTTCGGCGGTATTTTTAGAGCGCACCAAACCGGCTTCCAGCATCGAGAAGCCAGCCGCCATCCACATGACCAACACGCCACACATTAAGAAGTAGAAGGTGTCGAGCGCGTAACTCAACTCTGCAAGCTCGTTCATTGTCAGTTCCCCATTAACCATAGAAAGATGTTATTAGCTGGCTGGATTACACGGCATCAGCGCCGCGCTCACCGGTACGGATCCGAATCACGTCTTCAAGGGGTGTTACAAAGACCTTGCCGTCCCCGATTTTGCCGCTGTTCGCCGCGCTGCAAATAGCATCAAGAACGCTTTCCAGACGCGCATCATCAACAGCAACTTCCACTTTTACTTTGGGTAAAAAATCGACCACATACTCTGCGCCGCGATATAGCTCGGTATGCCCCTTTTGACGACCAAAACCTTTGACCTCTGTAACCGTGATGCCCTGAACGCCGTTGTCGGCGAGCGCTTCACGAACGTCGTCAAGCTTGAATGGCTTGATGATAGCGGTGATGAGTTTCATCCCGGTTCTCCCCTGCTGGATTAGCCCTGCTGAATAGGAGGCGACATGGTCGCCCGAAATAAGTGCTTGTCTCGTTAATGCGCATACCGTGCCACTCGATTTTTTTATTATTAAAGTCAGTAACTTGACAAAATATACGGAACCTTTAATACGCTTAGGACAAGAATTGAAATAGCGCGCAGCATGACGCTGCACCATAAGTGATCATTCAAAAAAGCTGCGCGCCCCATTTCGATGCAACGATAATCTGAGCGCACAAATGCAAACGACACATGCGTATTAGCGAAGGGTTGCGTATCCTTACTATTAAGCAGTTCACATTTATGCGTGTTCGTTTAAGGAGAGAACTATGGCGCCCCAAGACCGCATCAGCCGTCTCGCTCAGCAGATTGGCGATCGTTTACAAAACGCATCCCACGCTCCCGAAGATATCCAGAAAGGCGTACAGCAAGTCGTGCGTGGCGCCTTTGACCGCCTGGAACTCGTGTCACGGGAAGACTTTGATATTCTGATGGATGTGCTGCAGCGCACTCGCGCAAGGGTTGAAGCCCTGGAGCGGCAGGTGGCTAGCTTAGAAGCCACGGTAGAAGCCTCTGTGGCTAACAACACCACGCCGCTTGAGGCCGAGGTGCCCCCTACGCCTGATCACACCGACTCGACAAAGCCTATCCAGCCAGGGGCTGCTGCAAAGCCGAACGCCACCGACGAGTAAGCGTAAACGCGTCACCAAGACGGCAGTGCGTTGATACGCCTGCCGCCGCCCTCCTGCGCCAATGTGATGCATGATTATCCCGACTTCTCCCTACAGCACGCCATCGCCGCTAAAGGAACAGTGGTGGCTAATCCAGGGCGACTACTAGGTTTACTTGGTTAAAATAAAGTAAGATTTGGCTAAACCTGGATGATAACAAGTAGCGAGGGAGCGCGATGACATTAGCCATTGTTGCCACACGCGCAGGCGTTGGCTTAGAGGCACCGGCGGTACATGTAGAGGTTCATTTAGCCAATGGGTTGCCGGGACTTACGCTGGTGGGGCTGCCGGAAACCGCGGTGAAAGAGAGCCGCGAACGGGTGCGTAGCGCACTCATCAACGCAGTCTTTGACTTTCCCAACACCAAACGCATCACCCTGAATCTTGCCCCCGCCGACCTGCCCAAAGAGGGCGGCCGGTTTGATCTTCCCATTGCCCTGGGCATTCTTGCCGCCTCCGGGCAGATACCTGTAGAAGCATTGGAAGGCATGGAGTGCGCGGGCGAGCTAGCGCTAGATGGCAAGCTGCGCGCCGTGCCCGGCGTGCTGCCCTTTGCTTTGGCCACCCGGCGAGCGAACAAGGCGCTGATTATTCCTCGCGCCTGCGCCGATGAAGCGGCGCTGGCTGGCGATCTACCCGTTCTGCCCGCTGACTCGCTCTGGCAGGTAGTTGCTCACCTTTTGGGCCAGGAAAAAATCACACCCCATCAGCTCTCTGCGTCAGTTAAATCCACTGCCCCCATGGCAGATTTAGCCGACGTGCGCGGCCAGCATCAAGCGCGCCGAGCGCTAGAAGTCGCTGCTGCTGGCGGCCACAACCTGATACTGGCAGGGCCGCCAGGCACCGGCAAAACCATGCTGGCCAGCCGCTTGCCCGGCATTCTGCCGCCGCTTTCAGAAGAGGATGCGTTAGAAGTCGCCGCAGTGCGCTCCGTATGTGGGCTGCCGTTAGAAGCCGACTGGGGCCAGCGGCCGTTTCGCCAACCCCACCACAGTGCCAGCGCCGCCGCACTGGTCGGCGGAGGCTCTAAACCCAAACCAGGGGAAATCTCGCTAGCTCACCACGGCGTGCTGTTTTTAGACGAGCTGCCGGAGTTCTCCCGCAACGTCTTAGAAGTGCTGAGGCAACCCCTAGAAACAGGTACCATACATCTAGCCCGCGCCAGCCACGAGCGCCGCTACCCTGCTCAATTTCAGCTCGTAGCCGCCATGAACCCCTGCCCCTGCGGGCACTTAGGCGACCCACGCCAACGCTGCCAGTGCAGCGCCAGCCAAATTCAGCGCTACCAAGCACGGCTTTCAGGCCCGCTTCTTGACCGTATTGATCTACAGGTGGAAGTCCCCGCGCTGCCACCCGAGCAACTCACCGCCCAAACCCAGGGCGAGCCTTCAAGTGCCGTGCGGGAGCGCGTAATGGCCGCACGCGAACGGCAGATGGCCCGAGGCGCACTTAACAGCCAGCTGAGTGGCAAAGCCTTAGAAGCCGCCTGCGCGCTTAACGACGAAGAGCGCGCCTGGCTGGCAAGCGTGCTGGAAAAGCTCAAGCTTTCCGCCCGCGCCTACCATCGCGTGCTCCGCGTTGCGCTCACCCTGGCGGATCTACAGGGCGAGCCTAAACCCTCACAGCCGCACTTTATCGAAGCCATCGGCTACCGGCAGTTAGATCGAATGTTGAAAGGGGCTTAACGCACACTCTCGACAAAATGATCCAGCGCTTCAAATAGCACATCGCGGATAGGTTCCGCTTCGTTGACGAGATGGTGGCGGGCATCTGGGTGGCGGTGCACCTCAGCATTAGGGAATTTCTCCGCTAACACATCTAAGTTCCACTCCCAGTCGACGGTTAAATCCTGCTCACCTTGCAGAATCAAGGTAGGCAAGGGGTTAGGCTGCAGCGCCAGCAACCGCGGCATCCAGCGGCGCATGGCAGTAATCCAGGCAACGCTTAAACGCTCGGGCTGGAGCGGGTCGTGGTCGCGGAGAAACTCGGTAAACTGCTCATCGGTGGAGTTGGGCCGATAATTACGCGGCAGCTCCTTCACAAACGGGCTGGCTATCAGATGCAACCAGCTAGCTTGGCTCCAGCGCCAGGGGCGCACTAGCGGCGCCAGCAGCACAATGCCCGACCAGCCGGATGCTTCCCGCCGGGTAAGGGCATCAGTTGCCAGTATCGCCGCACCGGTACTTTGCCCTACGCCCAGCCACGGCTTAGGAGCCATACCCTGAACTTGCAGGGCAGTCTGCAAATGCATTAAGCAGTGCTGATAATCGTCAAAGTCTTCGATCTCTGCCCGGGGGCCGCTGGAAAGCCCATGACCGGGCAAGTCCCAAAGCACCACCCGCCACCCCTGCGCCAGCAGGCAGCCAAGCAAGTGCCGGTAAAGCCCTAAATGGTCAAAGTAACCGTGAATGACAAATGCGGTTCCAGTGGGCCTAGGAGGGCTCCACACCTGGCACCACAGGGCAAAACGGCCCGTATCAATGAATCCAGCATGTACCTCGCTAGTGTCATTGAGCAGTGCTTCTAAACCGTAATGGCAAAAATAGTCATTTACGGCGTCTGTTAGCGCGTCACCCAGCCGTAAGCGTGAGAGCGATGACTTACCTGCCGCTTGCCGAAACAAGCCTTCCAAGTGTTGGAAATTATGCATCAACGTCGCTCCATAAATGCCACCTTCCATTGGCCAAGAGTCAGGCAATAGGGGCTACCTTTCTCATCATTTGGTCGAGCATTTTGCCGCTTTAAAGAGTAGGCTGTTTACATGTACGTTCAGATATGGAAGTATTTTCCATAAATATACCTTTACCCTGACCGTGGACCTTTCCTTAACCCACGGGCACCTTCACAGGAGAGACCCCATGAGTGAGCGTATCACGCGTCACCGTTTACAGGTGGCAGCCGACTTAGACCGCTTCATCAACGAGCAGGCGCTGCCGGGGACTGGCGTCGACGAAAGCGCTTTTTGGGCCGGTGTCGATGCCTTGTTTCATGATTTGACCCCCAAAAACCGTCAACTACTCGAAAAGCGCGATGTGCTGCAAGAGAAGCTCGATACCTGGCACCGTGAAAACCCCGGTCCAGTCAGCGACATGCCTGCTTACCGCCGCTTTTTGAAAGAAGTCGGTTACCTCGTCGAGGCACCGAACAGCGTAAAAGCCACCACTGCCAATGTTGACCGTGAAGTCGCTGTTCAAGCAGGCCCACAGTTGGTAGTGCCGGTGAGCAACGCCCGTTATGCGCTAAATGCGGCTAACGCGCGCTGGGGCAGCCTTTACGATGCGCTGTACGGCACCGATGCAATTTCAGAAGAGAATGGCGCTGAGAAAGGCTCCAGCTTTAACCCCAAGCGCGGCGAAAAGGTGATTGCCTACGCCCGTGGCGTGCTGGACCGCGCAGCGCCGCTGGCCACTGGCTCGCACCGGGATGCGATTAAATACGTTATTCGCGACGAACACTTGGTGGTCACGCTGGAAGGCGGTCGCGAAACCGGTTTGAAAGATTCCGGCAAGCTGATCGGCTTTAACGGCGAAGCATCTGCCCCAGAAGCAATCCTGCTGGCCAACAACGGCCTGCACCTGGAAATCCAGATCGACGCCAGCCATCCGATCGGTAAAACCGACCCCGCCCACGTAAAAGACGTGGTGGTAGAAGCGGCGCTAACGGCCATTATGGACTGCGAAGACTCCATTGCCGCGGTCGATTCTGAAGATAAAGTGGGTGTATACCGTAACTGGCTCGGCCTGATGAAGGGCGACCTGGAACAAAGCATCGATAAAGGTGGCAAAACGTTTGTCCGTAAGCTGAACGATGACCGCACATGGAAAACCACCGATGGCGGAAGCGTCACGCTGCCCGGCCGTTCGCTGCTGTTTGTACGTAACGTGGGCCACCTGATGACCACGCCAGCGGTGCTGGACGAGAACGGCAACGAGCTACCGGAAGGCATTCTGGATGCTGTGGTCACCTCACTGATTGCCCTGCACGACCTGAAAAAAGACGCCGACCAAGCGCGTAACTCCCGCACAGGCTCGGTATATATCGTTAAGCCGAAGATGCACGGTCCGAAGGAAGTGGCCTTTGCCAATGAACTGTTCTCCCGTGTGGAAGACATTCTGGGCATGAGCCGTGACACCCTAAAAATGGGCATCATGGACGAAGAGCGCCGCACCACGGTCAACCTGAAAGCGTGTATTGCTGAAGCCACCTCCCGCGTTGTGTTCATCAACACCGGCTTCCTCGACCGCACCGGTGACGAAATGCACACCGCCATGGAAGCAGGCCCGATGGTTCGCAAGGGCGATATGAAAAGCGCCGCCTGGATCTCTGCGTACGAGAAAAACAACGTACAGATCGGCTTGGCCTGTGGCCTGCGCGGCCGCGCCCAAATCGGCAAAGGCATGTGGGCCATGCCGGACCTAATGCACAGCATGCTGGAGCAGAAAATTGGTCACCCGAAAGCCGGTGCCAACACCGCATGGGTGCCGTCGCCTACCGCTGCGGCGCTACACGCACTGCATTACCATCAGGTAAACGTCACTGATGTTCAGCGCGAATTAGAAGCCCAAGGTGAGCCAGACTACCTCGATGACCTGCTAACCGTACCGGTGGCGGAAAACCCCAGCTGGTCGGACGAAGAGATCCAGCAGGAGTTGGACAACAACTGCCAGGGCATTCTGGGTTATGTTGTTCGCTGGGTAGAGCACGGCGTAGGCTGCTCGAAAGTACCGGATATCCATAACGTCGGCTTGATGGAAGACCGCGCCACGCTGCGTATTTCCAGCCAGCACATTGCCAACTGGCTGCACCACGGCATTGTGGACGAAGCACGGGTGGAAGAGACACTGAAGCGTATGGCGAAAGTGGTCGATGAGCAGAACGCGGGCGACCCCACCTACACCGCCATGAGCGCTAATTTTGAAGGCTCTACTGCCTTTAAAGCGGCTTCAGACCTTGTCTTCAAAGGCCGTGAACAGCCTTCCGGCTACACCGAACCGCTACTGCACGCGTGGCGTCAGGTGCATAAAGCGAAGTAAACGCTGCGCACTGACTAGACAATAGTCGCTAAAAGCCCCTCACGGTCTCGCACCTTGAGGGGCTTTTGTTTAGCTTAATAACATGCTTACGTTAACGTTAACGAAATCAATCACAGGAAAATAACAATGACCGTCATGACCGCCGAACAAATCGAACACTTCCTTGATGATGTATTTCCTCAGCGCATGGGCAAGATAGAAAACGTAGGCGATATGTGCGCCACCATGCGCTTAACGATTGGCAATGAGCACCTTCGCCCTGGCCCCCGCGTTTCTGGCCCCACCATGATGGGCTTCGCCGATGTAGCGCTTTACGTAGCGATTCTGGCGCAAATTGGCCCGGAAGCCATGGCGGTCACCAGCGACTTAAACTGCCATTTCCTGCGGGCCGCTTCTGGTGATCACGACATCATCGCCCACGCCAAGCTGATCAAGCTGGGCCGTCGCCTTGCGGTGGGTGAAGTGCAGATTTTTTCCGCCAGTGACGAAACCAAGCCGGTCGTTCATGTCACTGCTAGCTATGCATTACCTGCCTACACGTAACGTTGGTGCTCCTGGCATCGTAATAAACGTTATTTCTTTATATTCTCTCCAGCTATATACATTTTCATTAAAGGCATTGACATCCAAGCCGATAATCGTGGTACCGATTGATTACGCCTTACCAGGCTGCAAGGAACACTCTTAATGACCAACGCTTCTTTTTCACACCATATTGCGCGTACCGATAGGCTCATGTGGTGGCCGTTAGGTTTTATAGCGCTCTTATGCTTGGTCGTAGGCGTTTTCACTCATACGCTGATGCTCGTTACCGTGGTCGGAGTGGTGACGCTTCCACTCACCTATCTTCTTCAACAAAAGCTCACTGGGCACATTGCCAATGGGTTCGTTAAAGCCGCGGTCATGATGGTTTGGGCTGCGACGCTCATCGAACAAAGCGGCGGGATGATCGAAGCTCATTTCAGTATTTTTATCCTACTATCGGTATTAATTCTCTACAGCGATTGGCGGGTGATCGCCGTTGGCGGGTTGGTCATCGCCCTCCACCATGCGCTGTTCACATGGCTGCAATATCAAGGTGTTGTGCAGCTGTATATCAGCATGGGCGACATGGACAGTATGGCCCACGGCGAAACGACTCACGGCCCGATAGACTTAATATACTGCTTGCTGATGCATGGCGGCGCCGTGGTCGCCCAGGTGATTATTTTGGGCTACCTGGCCAAAGTGCTGGAGAGAATGGTGAAGGAAAGCCTGCACGTCAGCCGCTTTGCCGTTGCCGCAGGCGGCGGCAAGTTAGATATGGTGTTTAGCGATACCGAACAGCAGTTACCCGGGGTAGCCGCTATTATCAATATGCGCGATCAGGTTGCTGAAAGTTTACGCAAGACACAAACCGCAGCAAGCCAAGTCACCGATTACAGCCAACACCTTTTTACGGCCCAGGAGCAGTTGCGTACGCAAACAGCGCGTAATAGCAGCCAAACGGAACGCATCTCCACTGGCACCGCTGAACTAGCGGCCACTACCCGCGAAACAGCGGAAGAGTCCCAGCACATTCGCGATCTGGCCAATCATGCTGAGCAAGTCGCTCGCCAAAACGGTGAGCAGGTCGAAGAAATGCGCGAGATGATGCGTTTAATTAATCAGCATGCGGGTAACATCCACGAAATGCTGAGCGAAATTGACAACATTACGTTTCAAACCAATCTGTTAGCACTCAACGCATCGGTTGAGGCGGCCAGGGCCGGCGAGCACGGGCGAGGCTTTGCTGTCGTCGCCAACGAGGTTCGCACGCTGTCTAAAAACACCCAGAGCACCGCTTCTCGAATACGTCAAACCATTGCGGTCACGACTGACCAAGTCTCTCAAGGCGTTGATCAGACCACCACGATCGCCAAAACCACTCAGTCGCTTATCCAAAGCTTTGAACAAGTGGCTATGCGTTTAACCAATATGGACAGCGCGTTACAACAACAGCATCAAGGCGTAGAAGAGCTAGAGCAAAGCGTTAACGAGATTTACAATGCCTTGGAGCTGTCACGCGAAGCAGTGGATAACTCGCACAGTATGGCTGAGCAGCTATCCGGCACCGCCGACACCCTAATGCTCGCTGTGAGCGGCTTTACACTGCCCGCATCCTCAAGCGCGCCAGCAGCGCAACAAGTGCTCATCGCATCACCCAAGCGCCAACAGGTTAGCTAACTGGCAGAGTCGACGGCGGAGGTTGACTAGGGGCGACTAAAAAGCGCCACCGCCCCAAGTGCCAGCCAACCTGACATTAACAACAACCCACCAACCGGGGTCACGAGACCCAGGCCTAGCCCTGCCAGGGCCATCAGGTAGAGCGAGCCTGAAAAAGCGATGATTCCCAGCGCCCAGAGCGTTAGCACAACCCGCTGCCCTGCCAGTGGGCAGCTGCTGCGCCAGACCAACACAGCCAACATCGCTAAGGTATGCCAAGCTTGGTAGCGCACGCCGGTTTCCACAATATCGACCATCGCCGCACCAGCGCTCGCCGCCAACCCATGGGCAGCGTAGGCACCTAACATCACCATCAGCGCACCGGAAAGCGCCACCAAACACCACCACAGACTATCTACTCGCTGCACGCTTTACTCCTCTTGATAAATCTTGATAACCACCGTTTACTGATTAAAACGCTCAGATATTAACGTCACCGCATACCTTGCACGCCGCTAAACCGCTACAATAGAGCGCGTTTTGCCTCACAAAAATGGGACGTTCACCGTTTATGTCTACCCTCAATGAGTCGATACAGCTTACGCTCAACGGCGAACCCTACGCCATTGCTCCTCGCCTAACCGCCGCAGACCTAGTGGAACAGTTGGGCCTTAGCGGACGCCGTATCGCCGTCGAAGTCAATGAACAGATTGTGCCCAAAAGCCAGCTGGCCGCCACCCTCTTAGCGGATGGCGACCAGGTCGAAGTCGTTCACGCTATTGGCGGCGGCTAGCGCTGCCTTCCGCTTGTGCTTTTTCCAAGGATTCGTCATGACGCAACTGACCGATACACCGTTTACCATCGCCGGACGCGACTTTAGCTCCCGCCTGCTCGTGGGCACCGGAAAGTACAAAGATTTTACTGAAACCGGTGCTGCCATTGCCCAAAGCGGGGCAGAAATTGTCACCTTCGCTGTACGCCGCACCAACCTTGGTCAGGACGCCGACGCTCCGAACCTGCTGGATGTGATTTCGCCTAAGCGCTACACCCTGCTGCCCAACACCGCGGGCTGCTACAACGCCAAAGATGCGGTGCGCACCTGCCGCCTGGCGCGGGAACTGCTGGATGGCCACAACCTGATCAAGCTGGAAGTACTCGGCGACGACCACACGCTTTACCCCAACGTGGTCGAAACCCTAAAAGCTGCCGAAACGCTGCTGGCCGATGGGTTTGATGTCATGGTCTACACCAGCGACGACCCTATCGTGGCACGGGAATTAGAAGCCATGGGGTGTTGCGCCATCATGCCGCTAGGTTCGCTGATTGGTTCGGGTCACGGCATTCAAAATCCCCACAACGTGCGCCTGATTGTTGAACAGAGCAGCGTGCCGGTTCTGGTAGATGCTGGCATTGGCACGGCATCTGATGCCGCCATGGCCATGGAGCTGGGCTGCGATGGCGTATTGCTCAACACCGCCATTGCCCATGCCCAAGACCCGCTGCGCATGGCCAACGCCATGAAACTTGCCGTAGAAGCAGGCCGCGATGCGTTTTTGGCAGGCCGCATGCCGCGCCGCCAAAGCGCCGACCCCTCTTCGCCTTTTGCAGGCCGGATTAACGGCTGAAATAGAGACACCATGACCGATACGAACGACACCACGCCCGAAAGCAGCACCACCGGCCCTGAAAGCGTTGATGCCCCGCTGCACCGCCGGGGCATTAAAAGCTATGTGATTCGCGCCGGGCGTATGACCCCCGCCCAAAGCCGTGGCCTGGAAGAAGTATGGCCCCGCTTAGGACTCACCATCGCCGATGGCCGCCAGGATTTAGACGCTCTGTTTGGCCGCCAAGCGCCCCGCGTGGTGGAAATTGGCTTTGGTATGGGCAATTCGCTGGTTGAGCAGGCCGAAAGCCATCCGGACACTGACTTCATTGGCATTGAGGTTCACGCCCCCGGCGTTGGCAAACTGCTTGATGAGGTGGATAAACGCGGCCTATCTAATCTGCGCGTTTACCGTGAAGATGCCCTCGCCGTGCTTGAACAGTGCTTGCCAGAGGGCTCGCTGACTACGCTGCAGCTGTTCTTTCCTGACCCGTGGCCCAAAAAGAAGCATCACAAACGTCGCATTGTGCAGCCTGCTTTCGTGGAGCTCATTCGTACGCGTCTCAAGCCAGGCGGCACTTTCCATATGGCCACCGACTGGGAAGCCTACGCCGAGTGGATGGCCGAGGTCATGGAAGCCGCCCCCGGCTACGCGAATACAGCCAGTGCAGAAACTGCCCCCTACGTCCCGCGCCCGACGTTCCGCCCGTTGACGAAGTTTGAAGCCCGCGGCGAAAAACTCGGCCACGGCGTATGGGATTTGATCTACCGCCGAGAAGACTAAAAAGCGACGCAGCCGTCGGGTAAAGCGGCTTAACTATCTCTCAAACGCGCT
This sequence comes from Halomonas sp. GFAJ-1, assembly GCF_000236625.2. Classification (NCBI taxonomy): domain Bacteria; kingdom Pseudomonadati; phylum Pseudomonadota; class Gammaproteobacteria; order Oceanospirillales; family Halomonadaceae; genus Halomonas; species Halomonas sp. GFAJ-1. The sequence goes on along the minus strand of NZ_AHBC01000027.1, from coordinate 130,722 downwards.
TGCTGTAAACGACCCGGTGCAACGTGCCGCTGCCACATTCAAAGGCATCTACATTGGCCAGGGTCGTTTCAGCAATATTGGTGAGCGCTTCGTCAGTGAAAAACGCCTGATGGCCGGTAATCAGTACATTGTGGAAAGTGGTTAAGCGCATAAACTGGTCATCCTCGATGATCCCATGGGATAAATCTTCGAAAAACAGCTGCTCCTCCTCTTCGTAGACATCCAGACCCAGGCGGCCGATATGGCCGCTTTTCAAACCAGCAATCACCGCCGAGGTGTCCACCACGCGGCCACGCCCCGTGTTGATCAGCATTACCCCCCGCTTCATTAACGCAATAGCATCGGCATCAATCAAGTGATCGGTATCCGGGGTTAACGGGCAGTGCAGCGAGATAATATCCGCCTGGGCGTAAAGTGACTCCAGCGGCACATACTCTACAAACGCCTTGGCCTGTGGGTTAGGTTGCGGGTCATAAGCCAAAATACGGCAACCAAAACCGTGCATGATGTCAGCAAAAATCAGCCCAATATGGCCGGTACCAATCACGCCCACGGTTTTGCCATGTAGGTCAAACCCCAGCAGGCCGTCCAGCGCAAAATTACCTTCCCGTACGCGGTTATAGGCACGAAAGGTCATACGGTTCAGGCTCAACACCAACGCCACAGCGTGTTCGGCCACCGCGTGGGGCGAATAAGCGGGCACCCGCGCCACGGTAATCCCAAGCCGTTCGGCAGCCGCTAAATCCACATGGTTAAAGCCCGCCGAACGCAGCGCCACTAAGCGCGTGCCACCCGCGTGAAGCTGCTCAAGTACAGCACTATCCACGTGGTCGTTAACAAAGACGCATACTCCGTCAAACCCCTTCGCTAACGGTGCGGTGTCATGGGTCAGCCGCGCATCAAAAAAGCTCAGCTCATGGCGGTTAGCGGCATTCGCCCGGGTTAAAAAGGTTTGATCGTAGGGTTTAGCGCTAAAGACGGCGATGCGCATGGCGGTTTCTCCTTACTCGTTATTGGCGCTCAGCAACTGATTAACGCTAAGCATGACGTGAGACATTATCTGCCCAAAAGTGACAAATAAGCGTAACGGTGATCCACAAAGAGGAGGGTAACTAGAAAAAGAGTAGCCAGAAAAAAGAAGCCGCTCCAAGGGGAGCGGCAAAAGACCGTGACTAGCAATGAGAGGGAGAAACCATGACAGAAAATGAGTTGATACTGCTTACCAAGTATCTGTCGAGGTTCGTGGCGTCTCATCAAACGCCGACAAACACAATATAATCATTCTCATTTAATCTGTCAACACAAATGCGAATAGTTTGTATTTATTTTTAGCTAGACCACCAATTTCAGCCAAAAGGGCAACGTCAGCATTGCCAACAGCGTTTGCCCGGTAATAATCGCCGCCATCATCTCCGCGTCGCCACCCAGCTGACGAGCCAGGATGTAAGCTGACGTCGCCGTCGGCAGTGCGGCAAATAAAAGTGCTACATCGCGGCTTACCGCATCCAGCCCCAGCGACCAGGACAGCAATAGAACAAACGCTGGCATTAACAGCAGCTTGACACTGTTGGTGGCCATGACGCCTCGGTCAAACCTCAGCAGCGCCGACGGACGCAGTGCTACGCCAACAGCCACTAGCCCTAACGGCAACGCCGCACGCCCTAGCAGCTCCACGGTGTCTTGACTCCAACCGGGCAAGCCTATCCCCGTCAGGTTTAATGCGATACCCGCTAGGCAGGCCAGTATTAGTGGGTTTTTCGCCAGCGCTATGGCGCTTTGACCCATACTTGCGCGCCCCAAGGTGCCTGCGGCGACAAAACTTGCAACACACATTACGTTAACCACCGGCACCATGATGGCTACCGCCACCGCTGCCGTCGTGGCGCCAAGGCTGCCATGTAGCGCCGCGGCACCGGCCACGCCCACGTAGGTATTGAAACGCACCGCCCCCTGAAACACTGACGTAAACGCCGCAGGCGATAACCCCAACCAAGCGCGAAAGTGCCACAAACCAAGGCCAAACAGCCCCATGGCACCTAATAGCACCAGCGCTAGCCGCCCCACGGGTACTTGGCTTACATCCGCGGTGGCAAGTGTGCTTACCAGCATGGCTGGGAACAGCACAAAATAGATTAAGCGCTCCATTTGTGGCCAAAAGGTAGCGTTGGGCCAGCGCCCATAACCAATCGCAGCCCCTAACAAAATCAATAAAAACAGCGGCCCTAACGCACCAGTGATACTCCCCATGGTCGTTCCTTAGTAAGTGCGACATCCCAGCACAGCGGACATCTGCGCGATTGCTGTTACCATGAGCCCATCTCCGCCTCACGGCCTGCGTAGCGACTATTCTGCCATGAAGAAATTGTCTAAACCTGTCTACTTTACGGGTTTTCCCGCACTTAAAGTGCTTATTCTTGTGACCGGCTTAGCCCTTGCCGCCTGCACATGGTACGTGTTTGCCAACTCGCTGCGGGACGATAGCGATGTCACCTGGTTTGCACCCAACGCAGGCTGTGATTTACACACCCACCCCTGCACTGCCATGCTCGGCGACAAAGGGCGAATCACGCTAACGGTTGATACCGATGGGCGTATTGAAGCGTTGGAGATTGTGCCGCTGGAAGTACACGTAGAAGGTATTGACGCCCAACATGTTAGCGTTGATTTTATCGGCCGAGATATGGATATGGGCCTACACCGCTTTGGCTTAACCGCGACCGCCGCTGATCATTTTTATGGCCAAGGTCAGGTAGGTATTTGTACGMAAGCCGTAATGCCCTGGCGTGCACGTGTCATACTGGATACCCCAGAAGGCAAATTGGGCAGTTGGTTCGACTTTGACGTGATTCGGAGTTAATAAGCATGGCAGCTAGAACAAAACGTAAATCTCTTTGGCTAGGCTTAGGGCTGTTAGTCGCCCTGGTGATAATCAGCCTTATCGGTCTCTACCAAACAACCCTGAATAACGATAGTGGTGAGCCAGCAGGCGGGGCCATCGAAATGCCTTCGACCCACGGCGATTTCTCTTTGGCGCAGCTTGATGAAGGGGATATTGCTATTGTCTCGTTTGGCTATACCTACTGCCCCGACGTATGCCCCATCAATCAAGCCGTTAAACGCCAGGCGCTTGCCCAGTTAGACGAAACACAGCGCGAGCGCGTACTGCCCCTATTAATTACCGTCGATCCAGAGCGTGATACGCTTTCGCGAATGGAAGAGTACATGCAGTTTTTCGGAGACGAATTTATTGGCTTAGTGGGAAGTGCCACACAGCTTGAAGATGTAGCGGCGCGCTACGGGGTCATCTGGCGCCGGGTAGAAGCACCTGATTCAGCGATGTCATACACCATTGATCACAGCGCATCGCTCTTCCTGGTAAACCGTGAGGGCGAGATTTTGCAGCGAGTACTCTACTCGCCCACGCCCCACGCCTTAATATCAGCATTGGAAAACGAACTGGATGGATGAGCGATGATGCCGCGTCACTCCTGGTGAGCTGACGCGCTCTCCTCCGTCACCTCACCTTCTAGCCTGTCCAGCATGGCCATTAATGCCCTAACTTGTGTGCCATCGCGGGTGTCGTGAAGCGGATTTATCTGCCAAGTACTTTCGGCAAAGCCCCACCAGTCCCAGCACCCTTGGGGGTTTGCCATGCTGCTTTTCGCCTGGGGGTATAACACCACCTGCCCGTTCTCTTCTGCCCAGCGGTTTAAGCCGCTGTGACGGATAAACGTATCGCCAATAGCATCAACGCTCATTTGGCAACCATGCAGTGCAACGGACACCGGGCAGCCGCCCGCCTCGCACGCCTCGGGTATAAACACATAGCCTGTATCCGCCAGCCCTTTTACCGCAAATTCCGACTGGTCAAACGCCACGAGTTCACCGCTACTTGGTGAAGAAGGGCGCTCGGGATAGAGCCACGACAACATCTCGCTGGCGACGTCTTCATTGCAGGCCAGTACATGGCTTCCACCACCCTGACGACAGCCACCCAACGCCTGAGGGTCGATGGCTGCTTCTTGGGGCAACCGCACCGGCCACCCATGACCGGTATGCTCGCTTTTAACCCAGCGAAGCTGCTCTTCCGGTGAGGCAAGCCAAGCTTCCCACTGTTCAGCTAGCAGGCTTCCAAGTTCAGGCGTGACCACACTGTCCTCGGCGCCATGCCAGATATAGGCGCGCAGCTGGCTGAGTGCCTCCTGGCTGCCCACCAGCTCTTGCGCGGCGTAACGCTCCCGTCGTGCATCCAAGTCATCCAGGGAAGGTAGGCCACGACGGGTTGTCATGCACTGGTTAAGCGCAAGGCTTAATGCCCCTTGGGCACAGCTCCATGGCCCAGCGGCCAGCACCCCAACACCGCTAAAACGCTCGGGCCATGCCACCGCCAGTTGCGTTGCCATATAGCCCCCGGACGATACACCCAGCACGCTGGCCTGGTCACTATCAGCACTTAATTCGGGCAGAGGGGCAGGAGTCTCAGCGTAGGCAGCGCTGCTGCCCAGCATAATAAGCGCGCCCATCAGGCAACGCACAGAAGCAGACGGGGCTGAGCGCATGGCTTACTCGACGCCTAGTAGTTCAACGCGGAACGTCAGCATTTCGTTCGGACCGATAGGGCCTTGGCCGCCTTCACCGTAAGCAAGTTCGGCAGGAATATACAGCATCCAGCTATCGCCAACGCTCATCAGTTGGAGCGCTTCCTGCCACCCTTCGATAACTTGGTTGACCTGGAAGCTCACCGATTGACCACGCTCAAAAGAGCTATCAAATACGGTGCCATCCAGCAGCATACCTTCGTAATTCACTTCAACAGTGTCTTCAGCGCCCGGCGTTGCGCCGTCACCCGACTCCAGCACTTCGTACTGCAAGCCTGAGTCCGTTACTTCCACCTCATCACGCTCGGCGTTTTCAGCCAGGAAAGCTTCACCCTCTTCCAGATTCAGCTGGGCGATTTCAGCGGCTTCCTGTTCACGAGCCTGCATCGACTGCGCCTGGAATGCCACCAGCGCTTCCATCATCTCTTCTTCATTCAGCGCTAAGTCATTGCCCTCAAATACATCACGCATGCCGTCAGTGAAGGCATCGAGGTCAAGATCTTCGATATCGGCTTGCATGCTTTCGCCTAAGGTGACCCCTAAGCTGTAAGCAAGACGCTGTTCGTCCGTTTCAGGTGACGCCGCGGCGAAAGGTGCCACCAGTAACAAACCCGTTAATGCGGTTGAAGAGAGCAGTACTTTCATGAAAAAAACCTTATTCAGGGGCGCGGTACGCCAAAAATTGAGTGCCTTAAAGACTAACACCCGCCGCCCCAGGCTGCATTACCTGAAACGGCGGGTGATGCTCAGACCACATAAGTGAGTAGAGGTTTAATGCATCACACCACCAATGTAGGACAGTGCGCTGCACCCGCCACACGCTGAGAGACGCTGCCCAGCAGGAGGTTCTTCTCGCCATTGGTACCCTGAGCGCCAATCACAATAAGATCGCACTCTCGCTTACGGGCAAAACGCACAATCGTGCGCGACGGGCGCCCGCCCTTAACAAAGGCCCTGACCCTAGTGCTGTCGGTGCCTAGTTCAATCGCGTAAGACTTAGCGTGTACGGCGATTTCAGTCGCGTACTCCTTAAGCGCATCATCGGGGATGTCGAGCTTGTTAGGCCGCACCATAGAAAGCGACGCTTCCAGCAGACTGTGGTGTTTAAATACACACAGCAGGTAAAGCTCAGCGCCGGTCAGCATATGCAGTCCGATAGCTTTTTCAAGTGCCTTAATCGCCCCTTTTGAGCCATCCACCGGCACTAAAATGCGGTTAAACATGTGCGTTATCCTTGTGATGGTTTAGCGGAAGGCAAGGTCGCGCAGGAACAGTGCAATTTGCGGATAAGCAATAATAAGCGCCGCTGCGGAAACCAGCATAAAGATGAACGGTGGCGTTCCTTTTATCACTTCCAAGTAAGGCCGCTTAAAGATCGCAATCGCCGTAAATATGTCGCACCCAAAGGGTGGCGTAGCCGAGCCTATGGCGACTTGTAGCGTGATCAACACACCCACGAGCACGGGATCTAGACCAGAAGCCGCTATAGCGGGGGCAAAAATCGGCGTTAGTACCAAAATCACCACAATGGGATCAACGAACATACAGGCGACAAAAAACGCAATAGAAATAGCGATTAATACGCCAACTGGCCCTGCCTCGTTAATACCAAAGGTGCCCAGTATTGCCTGAGGAATCTGGGCAAAGGAAATAACCCATGAGAAACCATTACCTGCTGCTACCAAAATAAAGACCACCGCGGTAATCAAACCGGTGGACTTTGCAATGGTGAACATATCGGGCAGCTTCAAGGAACGGAAAATCACAAACTCAAGCAGCACCGCGTAGAGAACACAGGCAGCAGCAGCTTCGGTAGGGCTAAACACGCCGCCATAGATACCGCCAACAATTAAAACCGGGAAACCCAGCGGCCATAATGCCTTTTGCACCGCAACCCCGCGCTCTTTCCACGACGCTTTTGGCTCAGTAGGCACCTTATTCACAATGGCGTAGATAATACAGTAGGTTGAAAACATAGCCAGAATCAGCAGGCCAGGCCCAATACCGGCAATAAACAGTTCAGCAATGGAGGTTTGCGAAATAACTCCGTAAATAATCATGCCAATACTTGGCGGTATCAAAAAGGCAATGTCGCTGGAGTTAATAATCAGGGCAAGCGTAAAAGGGTCTTTATAACCCGCCTTGAGCATCCGCGGACGCAGCGGCGAACCTACCGCAACAACGGTTGCCTGAGTTGAGCCAGACACCGCACCAAACAGCGTACAGGAAGTCGCCGTACTCACCGCTAGTCCGCCTTTGATATGCCCCACAAAGGACATCACCATATCGATCAAGCGGTTAGCCGATTGGCCTCGTGTCATAATATCGGCAGCCAAAATAAACATCGGCACCGCAATGAGCGCGGTAGGACTTATCCCGCGCATCATCTGTTGGATCAGGGTTTCCATTTGCCCTAAACCGCCGAAGCTCATAAAGAAGCCCACAAACGCCGCGGTCATCAGTGGAATCATCATCGGGAAGCCAAGCAGCAGCAGCACGATCATGATGGTAATTATCGTTGCAGTCATGTGTCGCTCCTCGCGGCCTAAACTTCCGTTTCGGTATCTTTATAGCCATCCACTACGTGGGTCGAGAGATAAACATCTTTCGAAATCACGTTGGTATAGGCCGTCATGAGGTACTGAATCCCCGTTACTGCAAACCCAACGGGGACCCATACGTACATCCACCATGCAGGAATGCCAGTAGAGGGAAGGCTGCGACCACGTCCCATAACCGTCGTGATGTAGCCAACGGCGTAGTAGCACAACACAAACATCACCAGCGCAGTAAACAAGCTGATAAAAATCATCAGCCAGCGACGCCCGCCGGTAGGCAGCGCATCATAAATGGCCGACATCCGAATATGACGGCCATGACGTGCGGCATAACCAATACCCGCAAAGGTTACCAGCACGATTAGCATGCGGTTTACTTCTTCAGAAAAGTGCAGGCTCTCTCCAAAAACAAACCGCCCTACCACGTTGGCCACCGTATTCACCGCCATTAAGATGACACCGGCACCTAAAATGACGGCCTCACCTTTACTGATCCAGGTATCCAATACGCCAAGCGGGCCAGGCAACATGGAGCGATACTTTTTTTCTGCAATATCATCTTCGCTCATATCCATCGCATTTGCTCCTCTTGGTTCCCCTGACGCTAGTCACTGCGTCCTGTTATTTAGCCAGCGGTGTTATCTAGTGCCGAGTGATGCAGAGACGCTAAGCACATGGGGCTAATACACGTCCCTCTACACTGTAACGATTAACCGCTACCCAACATTCAACGCTGATTAGCCGCACAAGCCTTTAATGCAAAAGGGGCAGCCTATGGCCGCCCCTACACACGTTGCGCTAACCATCCAAAGGCTGATTAGTTGCTTTGTACTGCTTCCAGGTCTTGCTTGAACTGTTCAAGCAGCGCAGCACCACGTTCACCGGTCAGCTCAACAAAACGCTCTTCAACCTGCGGTGCACGCTCACGGAAGGCTTGAATCTGCTCTTCATCAAGACGGGTAACCGTAACCTCATCAGACGCGGCCTGGATTTTCTCCAGTGACTCATCTGCTAAGCCTGAGATGTGCTCAATGATGTGCTCGTAAGCGGCTTCCGTCGCATCACGCACTAGCTGCTGGTCATCTTCAGACAGCCCTTCATAGAAATCCTGGTTGGCCATCATCGCGGTGGTGAACCAGCCGTGGCCAGTAAAGACTAAGTTAGGCGACACTTCGTAAAGACCACCAGACTCGATCCAGAAAATCGGGTTTTCCTGGCCTTGCAAAATGTTGGTTTGCAAGCCGCCGTATACTTCACCCCAAGGTAGCGGCGTGGGGCTGGCACCAAAAGCACGATACGTTTCTGCCAGAAGTGGGTTGGTCATCGTACGAATATTTTTACCGCGCAGCTCTTCCGGCGTAGTAAACGGCTCATCAAGCGTTACTACCATTTCGCCTTCCGGATACATCTTCAGCAGCTCAAGGCCCTGTTCGGCGTAAAGCTCTGGGAAGGTTTCATGAATAGCGGTACTGGTGTTGAAGAACTCAATAACCGTTTCTTCATCGGTGGGCAGCAGATAAGGCACAAAGAAAATTTGCGCTTCAGGAATCAGCGCCCCGGTGAAGCCCGGTGATTGGTTAACAAACTGGAGAATCCCCGCCTGGGTCTGTTCCATAATATCGTCAGACTCGCCAAGCTCACCAAAGCGATAGACTTGAACGGTGTGATCAGAGTTCTCTTCGACGTACTCTTTAAACGCCATTGCGAAAACGTCTTGTACATCGCCTTCGTATTCTTCGTGGGCGTAACGCCAGTTATCCGCCTGGGCAGCAGCGCTTAGGCCAAACAGCAGGGCGCCAACGCTAGCCGTGGTCAATAACTTTGTCGTTACTGAACGAGTCGAAAAAGTTTTTTTTGCCTTCATGCAGAGTTCCCCTTTCAGTGGTCAGCGCGCTATACAAGTGCGCCAAAATCTTATTTTTTGAATAACGCAGTTTCCTATTTTGCTAGCTCACAACGACTCTAAAGCCAACGCATATCACCCCTGCTGATTAGTTAGTTATTGCTGTGATTTAGCAGATGATTTATTCAGCGTATGCCGCGTTATTCAAAAATAGCTTAATTTCAGGCTAGCGTGATGAACCCAAGCGGTCAAGCTGGCAAGCCACTACCTCCAACGCCGACAACAGGTCTCTACGAGTGTGGCTCCCGTTTTGTCTTTGCTGATCAAATTCCAGAAAAAACAGCGTATCATGCAGCCATCTTGCGACTTCTGGCGGGCTGATTTGATTATTTGTTAATCGTTGATTACTCGCCGTGGCGTGCCAGGCCCACGCCTGCCAGCGTTGAAGGTTTTCACGCTCGGCTTGAAGCTCAGCCTGCTGAATGGTTTTGCGCAGCGTAGTAATGGAGTCACTTCCTTCCGCTTGCGGCTTAAGCTCACGACGCAGCGATCTTAGCGCCTCGGTGACCCGCTGCTGCCAGCCTAAACGCTCTTGACGGATGGTATTTAACGCCATAGGAGCAGCTTGCAAACCATACTGATAAAGCCAGCTATGGAACAGCAATTCGCACACATCACCGCCTGCTTTGTCCTGTAATACGAGGCAAGCCTGCTCAACCCCGGGCTGGGCATAAAGTGCCAGTGCGAAATCCCACAGCGGAGCCTGCTGTAAGCGCTGTAATCGGTTAGAATCGAGCATTGATTTACCCACTTTTATCGGGAGAATGCATGATCGCACTGCGCCAAGTCGCCCTGCAACGGGGCACACAAACGTTACTCGATAACGCTGACCTTATGCTCCACAGCGGCATAAAGGCGGGCATTATCGGGGCAAATGGCGCCGGTAAGTCGAGCCTGTTTAAACTCCTGCTAGGCGAGCTTGGGCCCGACCAGGGCGACGTTGAGATGAGCGGTGGTCAGCGAATTGCCCACATGGCCCAGGAAGTAGACGCCCTAAACCGCCCCATTGTGGAGTATGTACTGGATGGCGATCACGCGCTGCGTCGCGCGCAGGCAGACCTGCTGGCCGCTCGCGAAGCAGACGATGCGCACCGGGAAGCCGAATTACATGGGCTGATCGAAACGCTGGATGGCTACACGGCCGAATCACGGGCGGCTCAGCTGCTGGTGGGGCTTGGGTTTGTACAAGCCGATCTTAAGCGCCCCCTGTCGGACTTTTCCGGTGGCTGGCGTATGCGGGTGAACCTAGCGCGCACGCTGTTTATGCCTTCCGATCTATTACTGCTTGATGAGCCGACCAACCATCTGGATCTTGACGCCCTGCTTTGGCTAGAACAGTGGCTGACTCGCTACCCAGGCACGCTGCTGCTGATTTCTCACGACCGTGACTTCTTGGATGCTGTGTGCGATCACATCGTCCACATGCATCACCAAACGCTTGAGCTTTACCGCGGCAACTACTCCCGCTTTGAACGCACGCGGGCTGAAAAGCTTGCGTTGCAACAAGCAGAAGCCGCCAAGCAGCAGGCCCGGCGCGAAGAAATTGAGCGCTTTATTGCACGCTTCCGCGCCCAGGCAACCAAAGCGAAGCAGGCACAAAGCCGCGTGAAAATGCTGGAGCGCATGGGAGACATTGCCGTCGCCCACACGGATTCGCCTTTTCACTTCACCCTGCCTGCCGCCGACAAAACATCCCACCCTCTCCTCGTACTTGACCAAGCCACCCTGGGCTATCGCGGCGACGCGGGCGATGTCGCGCAGCTAGAGAAGGTCAACATTACCCTGCTGCCCGGCAGCCGTATCGGCTTGTTAGGCCCCAACGGAGCGGGTAAGTCGACGTTGATCAAATCACTGACCGGTGAGCTTGCGCTGCTCGAGGGTAAGCGAGTGCCTGGGGAGCATTTAGCCATTGGCTATTTTGCCCAGCACCAGCTGGAAAGCCTCGACGTGACCACAACGCCCTTTGTGCATGTGCAGCGTCTCTCACCCACAGCGAGCGACCAAGACATTCGCAATTTCCTCGGCGGCTTTGGCTTTAAGGGCGATGACGCCTTTGGCGAAGTGGCTACTTACTCCGGTGGTGAAAAAGCGCGTTTGGCACTGGCGCTGGTTGCCTGGCAAAAACCCAACCTACTGCTGCTCGATGAACCAACTAACCACTTGGACTTGGAAATGCGCGAAGCGCTTACCGAGGCACTGGCAAGTTTCGAGGGTACGGTGATTCTGGTCTCCCACGACCGCCACCTGCTGCGCGCGACGGTGGATGAGTTCTGGCGGGTGGCCGATCACCGTGTGGAACCCTTCGACGGGGATCTGGACGACTACCGGATATGGCTGAAGGCACGCCTGGAAGAGGGCCGCCGCGATGCGCGTAGCGAAAAGAGCGAGCGCCAAAGCCAGCAGCCCAGCAGCGACCGCAAAGCTACCCGCAAGGCGGCGGCGGAACTGCGCGAGAAGCTGCGGCCGCTGAAAAAACAGCGCGATCACGCTGAAAAAGCCATGGAAAAAACTCAGCAGGCGCTGGAAGAGGTCGAATCCGTGCTCGCCGACCCCGCGCTCTACACCGATAGCGCTCGAAAGGCTGAATTAACCCAAGCGCTTGCCCAGCAAGCAGACATTAAGGCGCGTTTAGACGGCGCCGAACAAACCTGGCTCGCCGCCGAAGAAGCGCTTGAAGCCATGGAAGCCGAGCTACTGGCAAGCGAAGATACCTAACTTGGTGGGCGGACAGCCCCTAGCTTTCCAGCAGAAACGTAACCGGCCCGTCGTTCACCAGTGCTACCTGCATATCAGCGCCGAATTGGCCGGTTTCAACCTTGGGCCAAGCAGCGCGGGCTTGGCTAACTAAGTAATTAAACAGTTGCTCCCCTTCCCCCGGGGGAGCTGCGCTAGAGAAGCTGGGCCGCAGCCCCTTGCGGGTATCAGCGACAAGGGTAAATTGGGAAACCAGCAAAAGCCCCCCGTCAGCCTGCTGCAGGTTGTGGTTCATCTTGCCGTCAGCATCGCTAAATACGCGGTAGTGCAGCAACTTGTGAAGTAGCTTATCGGCCTCTGTCTCGCTATCGCGCTTCTCCACCCCTACCAACGCCAACAGCCCGTGGTTAATATCACCGACTACGTCGCCATTTACCGTGACGCTGGCACTTTTTACCCGTTGAATCAGTGCTTTCACGCTTTCCCCTTGCATGGTTCTCTACAGTGAGGACAGTGTAAGCGCCGCCACCCGATTCAACCAAAACTCACCGCGCATTTAGTTCTGGCCCAACAATGCATCACGAAAGCCTTCACCAAGCGGACGTTCGCCCAACCAGATACTAAACATGGCGCTGGCAAACTCGGCGCTATCGTCTTCAAAGAGCATTTCACCATTAAGCCCAAGACGCAGTTGCTCGCCGTCCCAGCTCAACAGGTAGCGGTCGCCGGGCACAACGTCGCGATAACGCTGGTTAAACCGCTCAAGGGGCTCCTGAATCTGGTTGAATTCATAAAGCGTTAGCGACGCTTTTAGCGACTCTTCGGTCGCTTTTGCGAAGTCGCTGGCATCAATGGCGTGAAAGTAAGCAAGCTCCAGGCGGCGCGGCACGTTGCTTAACGGCTGCGGCTGGTCTTCACCTTCAAGCTGATAGTAAGCCCCTGCGTAAGCGGTCCAGATCATATAGCGAAACACTCCGCTGCCAAGCAGCCGATAGCGCTGGCCGTTCTCCTCAACAACACGGTCAAAGCGTTCACCACGCTCGGTAACGCTATCGGCTAAGGCCGCTGACGCAAAAAGCGCCATACCGGCCATCAGTATGACGCTTGCGATGCTGCGATTAAGAGTAATAAGGGGCACGGTCAAAACCTCCGAATTGAGTGGCATAAGGGGCGGCCTTTTTGGCCCTACACCTCAGCTATACATACAAACTCAACTCATAAAGGTTCCGTATCACTTTCACCACGCACGGCACAGCATTAAATCGCAGTGGGGTTCGTTAAGCAGCATCTCGGTTAACTGGCTGGTGTGATGGGGCTGGCCACGACTTCCGATCATCACTAGGTCAGGGGTGTGGCGCTTTATGTAATCGTGCAATACGTTGCAGGGCTGGCCCTGTTCCAGCACAAGCTCTATATCAGGCACACCATCAAGCTCACGCAGCAGGCTCTCGACTTCGTTATCCAGTGCTTCGCGTAACCGCGATACCTCGTGGTCGCGCCACTGGGCGTAGTAAGCTTGCGAGCCAAGCTCACGCTCGCCGGGCAGGCTCCAGGCATGGAGTAACGTCAGCTTTGCTTCAGGAAAGCGAATTAACGCCTCTTTTAAGGTTTGACGATCCGCCAGCGAAAAATCAATGGGCACCAAGATATGTTGCCAGGGCTGGGTAGGTAGATACGACGCTACTACCACCGGGCAAGGCGCGCTGCGCAGCACCCGCATCACGGTGGTACCCATGAGCAGGTCTTTCTGACCGCGCTTACGGTGCATCCCCATAATGATCAGCGAAGCATGCCGCTCATGGGCTTCGCGGACGATCTCCACATGGGGAGAGCCTGCTAGCGTCTGAATCATTAGTGCGGGGGCTTCTAACGCATAGTCCTCGCGAAGATCCGTCAGCGTGGCGCTAATGTCTTCACTGACCGCACGCTCCACCTCATGCAGAACCCGATGAGGCAAGTAGGGATCGAGTACGTGCAAAATATCGAGCTGGGCACCCTGAGCGTAAGCGAGGCGCAGCGCTCGGGCAAACGCAGCGCGGTTATCTTGGGAAAGGTCAGTGGCAAACAGCAGGGTCTGAGACACAGCACAACTCCTTGGCCGAGCAGTCGGCGCAGTCGTAAGACAAGCAGGCACTCTTCAGCATGGTGCCCGAATGCGCATACCGCAAGCAGGCGCTGCCCTAACCTTGGCTGTTCTGTTCGTTTATCTGCGCCAGGACAATATGTCCATCGTCACTCAGTCACCACCAGGCATGAAAATGGTGCACCGGGCCACGCCCTTTACCAACGCTTAACCGCTCACTCGCTTCTAACGCGGTGTGTAGCCACTGTTTTGCCTCACTAATGGCCTCTATCGGCGCCTCAGCGGCGGCGTCTTGGGGCAGCTTGGCCAAGCACGCGGCAATCGCTGAGGAGAGCGCGCAGCCGGTTCCGTGCAGGTTTTTGGTAGCAATACGCGAGGCCGGTAGCCATGAATGACCGCCGGGTGAGGCTAATAGGTCGGGGCAGGTTTCGCCCCGCAAATGCCCACCTTTTAACACCACATAGGGTGTGCCTAGCTGGCTGAGACCTGGCAGCATAGCTTCCATCTCATCTAAAGTGGTGGGCGACGCAGTGCCCAACAGCACCGCGGCCTCGGGTATGTTGGGGGTTATCACGTCGGCTAACGGCACCAAAATATCGCGTACCGCACGGATACCAGCATCATCGACCAAGATATCACCACTTTTTGCCACCATCACCGGATCCAGCACAATCCAGCGGGGGCGGCGTGTGCTCAGCACGTCAGCAATGACTTCGGCCACCTCACGGCTAGCAACCATGCCAATTTTGACCGCATCCACATGGACATCGTCCAGCAGGTGTTCAAGCTGTTCATGAATGGCCTGTGGCGAGACAGGGTAAACAGCGGCCACGCCGCCGGTGTTTTGTACCGTTAGCGCCGTTATCACGGTGGTACCGTATACACCCAACGCAGAAAACGTTTTAAGGTCTGCCTGGATACCTGCGCCACCGGAAGGGTCGGAGCCTGCGATGGTCAATACATTGGCTATATGAGTCATATACCCCTCTTACATGATCGATGGTAGCCAGGTGGCAAGCCCTGGGAAAAAGGCTAGCGCCAACAGCATACTTAACTGCAACAGGATAAACGGTATCACCCCTTTATAAATTGCCGAGGTGGGTACGCTCTGCGGCGTAACACCGCGCAAATAGAACAGCGCAAAGCCAAACGGCGGGGTTAAAAAAGAGGTTTGTAAGTTAACCGCAATCATAATGCCTAGCCAAATAGGGTCGACGCCCATGGCTAGCAGTACCGGCCCCACAATAGGCACCACTACAAACGTGATTTCAATAAAGTCGAGAATAAAGCCCAACAAGAAAATGACGAGCATCACAACTAACGTGGCGCCAACGACCCCACCAGGCATGGCTTCAAACAGCTCGGTGACAAGCTCTTCACCGCCATAGGCGCGAAATACCAGCGAGAACAGCGCTGCGCCAATCAGAATCAAAAACACCATGCTGGTGACCTGTGCCGTCGAGTGCAGCACCTCTCTCAGCATAGTGATATTCAAACGGCGGTTAGCGGCAGCCAAAAACAGCGCACCAAATGCACCCACGGCTGACGCTTCGGTGGGTGTAGCAAACCCACCTAAAATGGAGCCTAAAACAGCGACGATCAGCAGTACGGGGGGCAGTAAACCTTTTAATAGCAACGGCCAAATACTGCCTGTATGGCCCAGCTCCGCTTTTAGAGCTGCACGATCAGCTGCGGGAGCCGTTGAGGGTTTTAACCAAGCGGTGATTAACAGATAAACAATATACGCAACCACCAGCAGCAGGCCGGGCACCAGAGCCCCAATAAAAAGATCACCAATAGAGAGTGTTTTAGGGCTCCACACTCCCATGGACAGCTGGGCCTGCTGGTAAGCATTCGACAGCACATCCCCCAAAAGAACGAGGGCAATAGAGGGCGGAATTATCTGCCCAAGCGTTCCCGTTGCACAGATTGTGCCCGTCGCCAATGCGGGGGAATAACCACGCTTCAACATCGTGGGCAGCGATAGCAGCCCCATCGTCACCACGGTTGCACCCACAATGCCGGTGGAGGCCGCCAGCAGCATGCCGACAATTACGACCGCTATGCCCAGCCCGCCACGCAGGGCGCCAAACGCCATGGCCATCGCATCGAGCAGCGTTTCCGCCACTCGGGACTTCTCTAAAAGCACCCCCATCAACACAAACAGCGGCACCGCCAGCAGCGTTTGGTTGGTCATAATGCCGTAAAGCCGGTTAGGCATGGCGTTCATCATGCGGGCTTCAAAGGGCACAGCCACGCCCATGGACTGGA
Source organism: Halomonas sp. GFAJ-1 (assembly GCF_000236625.2). Taxonomy (NCBI): domain Bacteria; kingdom Pseudomonadati; phylum Pseudomonadota; class Gammaproteobacteria; order Oceanospirillales; family Halomonadaceae; genus Halomonas; species Halomonas sp. GFAJ-1. Next base: position 114,615 of record NZ_AHBC01000027.1, on the reverse strand, counting down.
GCATTAAGCCAAAGCCCGCAAACGCCAGCGCGGTACCTGCCAACGCTAGGGCAACCGGATAACCAAGCATGAGCACTGCACACACCGTAGCGAACAGCACCAGCGGCATAAATTCTAGTAAAGTAGCCAGCACTAGAGAATCTCCTCATGCTCGTGGGAGGCGTTGGATAGCTTGCCGCGAATAATCAATGTCTGGCGCATTAGCTGCGCAACCGCCTGCAGCAGCAGCAGCCCCACCATAACTAAAATCAGCGTTTTGAGCAGAAACACGCCTGGGATGCCGCCATCGGGGGAGCGCTCCATCACCGCCCAACTGCTCTGCACATAGCGAAAGCTGCTAATAGCGATAAATAGCGCGACAGGGATGAGAAGAAACAGCGTTCCAAGCAAGTCTATCCAGGCGCGCCCTTTCGCCGATAAGCGGCGGTAAAAAATATCGACCCGTACATGGCCATCGCGCTTAAGCGTCCAAGCCGCACCCAGCATGAAAACAGCGGCATGCATGTACATCACCGACTCTTGCATCACGATACTGTTGATACCGATGAAATAGCGCATCACTACAACAGCGAATTGAATCGCCATCATGAAGATTACTAGCCAGGCAATGGCCCGGCCCACCCCTTCGGTCAAGCAGTCGAGCCAGCGCAATAAGCGGGGCTCCTGGGCATTTGCGCGCATTGTTGTTGTCCTGCATTAATAAAACGGCCCAGAATCATCGCTGATTCTAGGCCGGACGTCATCCCCATAAGCACGCTATTCGGCGCTAAGTGACAATTAATATGCTTATTCGGCGCATTAGCGCGTGTTGGCTAATGCCTCGGCTTCTGCTCTGCATCGGCTAAAGCATTTAGACAAGCGGCAGGCAGCGGCAGATCTACGGCAATCGGCAGATGGTCCGAAAACAGATGGTCTAACACGCGCACTTCGGCGGCTTCGAGGGTTTGCGAGAGTAGGATATGATCTAGCGCACGGCGTGGCTGCCACGACGGATAGCTTAAAAGCGGCTTGACCGGGTGGAGCGGCAGGGACGTACTAAAACGCTCATGGGCATGAAGCTGTTCAGGCGTGCAGTTCAAATCACCCATCACCACGACATGACGAAGCGGCTCGATGATTTCACTGAGATAATTAAGCTGCCGAACACGGCCACGATGGCTGAGCGCCAAGTGGGCCACAAAGATATGCAGTGCATCAGGCCCATTGCCATAGCGCACATGTATCGCCCCACGCCCAGGCATCGCACCCGGCAAGCGGTGCTCCTCAATACGGCTGGGCACTAAACGGGATAAAAGGCCGTTACTGTGCTGGGCAATACGCCCCAAATTACGGTTTAGCTGTTGAAAATAGTGGGGAAACCCCGCCTGACCGGCGAGGAATTCCACTTGGTTAATACTGCTGGAGCGGAAGCTACCGCCGTCCACTTCCTGCAGCCCAACCACATCGAATTGGCTTAGCACTTCACCCATCACCGCTAACCGCTTCAAACGCTGGGGATGAGGTAAAAAATGCTGCCAGCTACGGGTTACATAGTGGTGGTAGGCGGAGGTTTGAATCCCCACCTGCAGATTGAACGTCAGTAGCCTGAGGTGGCCATGATCCAATAACGATTTTCCGCGATTGGACGTTAGCCCACCTGTTAAGCTGCCAACATGACCCTGCTCCAGCATTGTTATTCTGTGCGCTCGCTGCGGACGCGCTCAACTAACGCACCGGCAATCTGCGGCATGTTATCCAAGCTGCCGGCCGTACTAGGGGTAATCACATAGCGGCCATCAACCACTAGCGCAGGAACACCCATAAGGCGCATTTCTCGCATGCGGCTGTTCGCTTTGTTAACGTCACTGCGCACGCTGAAAGCCGTTAGCGCTTGCTTTGCTTCTTCTTCGCTGACGCCGTAATCCGCAAAAAATGCCGCAATGTCATCAGCATCTGTTAACGCACGACCGTCTTCATGAATCGCAGCGAAGAAATCTGCATGCAGCTCTTCTTCAATCCCCAGCGACTTAGCGGCATAAAAAGCATTCGCGTGGGTATTCCAGTCACCGCCCATGGTCGCAGGCATGTGCACGATGCTGACATCGTCCTCAAGCGACTCATACCACTCGCTTACCGGCGTTTGGAGGCGATAGCAGTGCGGGCATCCGTACCAAAACGCTTCGGTCACTTCGATCTGCCCTTCGTCTACGTTTGTCGCCACGGGGGTAGCAAGTAGCGTGTAGTGCTGGCCTTCGACCAACTCCTGGGCACTGACAGCAGCGGAAAGGCCGAAACCGGCCAACGCGACCACTAACGTTTTAAACATAGCGAGAATTCTCCAAGGATAAGCGAAAGCTGTGACCGTCAATGTAGGCCACAGGTTCCCCGCTTTGCCAACGTCGTTTAGCAAAAGGGAGAACCCTAGACGCTGAACTTAGTGCAAGCCCAACAGGTAGTTCGCTACCGCTTCCATGTCGCTGTCGCTCATTTTAGAAGCGATATCGCGCATTATGTTGTTCGGGTCGTTAGCCCGCTCACCGGCTGCAAAATCCTGCAGAGTAGCAATCGTATATTCCGCATGCTGACCGGAAAGCCCCGGATACACCGCACTGCCAATACCAACACCGGTAGGTGTGTGGCAAGCGCTACAGGAGGGGATACCTTTCGCCATGTCACCTGCACGATAGAGCTCTTCACCGCGGGCGAGAAGCTCTGCATCTTCATCGCTAGTTTGGCCCAAGTTAGCATCTTGCCCAGCGAAAAACGCGGCTACATCCCAGGCGTCCTGGTCGGAGTAATCATCTACTTGCCCCGCCATGGTGGGCACCATACGGTGGCCATCGCGGATGTCCTTAATTTGCTTGGCCAGGTAAGACATCTGCTGACCTGCCAGGTTAGGAAACGCACCCGACGGGCTGATGCCCGCTTGGCCGTGACAGGCCGCACAGGTTTGGGCCAGTTCACGACCTGCTGAAGCATCGGCTTCCGCTTGATAGTCGGTTTGCGCATGGGCGGTGCCAACGGCACCCATGGTAATTGCCAGGCTTGCCAGTAACTTTCTCATTGCTAGTCCACTATGCCGTTTGATTATTGACTGGTACGCATCCCGGGCGCTGCCCAGGTTCAGCACTTTACCAGGGTCAGCTCCGCCAAAACGAACAACATGTCGTGTTGGTCGCTGCTGGCTAGAGCGCGATGGTACACTAGCGCCCCAGGTCGCAGTTATAAACCTCTTGCATTATAACGAATCACCCTAGCGGCGGGAATGCAAGTCCAAGACTGCTTTCGGGGTAATTCGTCGCGGTATCGCTTTTTTTCACACTAATGTGGTGAAGCGGGCCGTTTATACGTTCGTTTTCCAGGATTGATTCCATGACTACCCCCCATGATAGCCTAGTCCCCCGACTGAACTACCCCACCGCCCGCTTTGTTATCAGTGCGCCGACCCTTGCGCTCTGCCCTGACGATACCGGTGCGGAAGTGGCCTTTGCCGGGCGCTCCAATGCAGGTAAATCCAGCGCTATTAACGCGCTTACCCAGCAGACCGCGCTGGCGCGCACGTCGCGCACCCCGGGTCGTACCCAGCTGATTAACTTTTTTAGCGTGATGAACGATGAATCACGCCGTTTGGTTGATTTGCCCGGCTATGGTTACGCCAAAGTGCCAGAATCGGTCAAGTTAGAGTGGCAAAAGCACTTGGCTGAGTATCTTCGTAACCGCTTTAGCCTGCGCGGCTTGGTGCTGCTGATGGATGTACGTCACCCGCTTACCGAGTTCGACCAAATGATGCTCAACTATGCCGACCAGCGTGAAATGCCGGTGCATATTTTGCTCACCAAGTCCGACAAACTCAAAAAAGGCCCAGCCAGTGCCACGCTACAAAAAGTCCGCTCACGCCTGAAAGAGTGGGAGGACCTCGTGTCTGTGCAGCTTTTTTCATCGCTTAAGCGCGACGGCGTGGATACGCTTTCCAAGAAGCTCGACCAGTGGCTGCATACACCGGACCAATCAGAGCACGACCAGCCGCCTGCCTAAGCGGCTCGTAACATTCGCTGGTGAAAATACAGCGCACTCAGCGCCGCTTCTCCAGCCACTCGATCAGGTTAGGCAACTCTTTGACATGGGCTATGCGGTGGACGCGCGCGGGTAGTGCCTGGTCACCGCGCTCGGCAATCCACGCAGCATGCATCCCCAGCTGCTGGGCGGGCAGCACATCCTCTTTCCACGAGTCACCCACGTGCATAGCCCGGTTTGGGGCCACGTTAAGCCGCTCAAGCGCGGTAAGAAAGGGCTTGGGATCAGGCTTCGGCGCCAGCAACTCACCTGCGGCAATCGCCACGGGAAAATAGCTGGCCAAAGGTTGGCGCTTTAAGTGGATATTGCCATTCGTAATCGCGGCCAACTGGTAGCGTTCAGCTAAAGCGGCTAACAAACCGGCCGCTTCAGGATGAGGCGTTACCTGTACCCGCAGGCGGTGAAACTCATTCATCGCGGCGGCCGCCCACATGAAGGCGGCACTGCGCGTCAGGCCCTGTGCCTCAAGCTGCTCTTCCAGCGCCCTTAACCGCAGCCAAGTAAAGTCTCCACGCCGTTCCGGCACCCGCTGTGCCCACTGCTGGCGACGCTGCAAATAATCCGCCACGCCTTGCTGGTAATGCAGTGCTAACGGCGGCTCCTGGCGTGCTTCGCGCCACATCGCCAGGGCTTCTAACAGCCAGCGATAGTGCCCCTCTTCCGTTTTTAGCATCACGCCCTGGTTGTCCCAAAGCGTATCATCAAGATCAAAAGTAATCGCTTCTAGCGACGACATGGTTAGCTCCCAGCAGGGCGGCGTTTAGCGCGCGGGTGAGCAGCATCGTAGCTTTCGGCTAGGTGCTGCCAATCCAGCCGCGTATATACCTGGGTGGTAGATAAGTTGGCATGGCCGAGTAGCTCTTGCACCGCGCGTAGATCCTGGCTCGACTCCAGCAGATGACTGGCAAACGAGTGGCGCAGGCGGTGAGGGTGCAGGTGTTCAGGCAAGCCACGGGTTACCGACAGCTGCGCCAAACGCTTTTGGATAGCACGATGCCCAAGGCGCGAGCCGCGCTGACCGACAAATAGCGCGACGTTACCCTCAGGCGCAAGCCCGCTACGGCAGGCAAGCCACGCTGTGAGCGCCTGATGAGCTCGCCGACCCACCGGTACTTGGCGGGGCTTACTGCCTTTACCCATTACCCGCACATGATTAGCGGTTAAATGGTTAAGGTCCAGCGCCGCCAGCTCCGCCAGGCGCAAGCCACTGGAGTAAAACAGCTCCAGCATGGCTTGGTCGCGTATCGCCAGCGGCGTGCCGTCGTGGGGGGTATCTAAAAAGCGCGCCAGCGCATCTACATCCACGGGCCTGGGCAGATGGCTTGGTTGCTTCGGGGTTCGCAGCAGGCCGACGGGGTTATCCGCAAGCACGCCTTGCTTTACCAGGTCATCCGCAAAGCGCGAAAGCGCAGCCCGCCTGCGTGCCAGGCTTCTGGGGGCTAGGCCACGGCTGCGCTCGGCCCCTAAAAATGCTCTGAGCAGGGTGGCATCCAGCGCGCTGGGCTCAGTGATGTCACGCTGCTGCGTAAAGCGGCAAAGCGCGGCTAAATCCTGGCGATAAGCCGCTACCGTAGCCGGGCTTGCGTGGGCCGCCAGGACCGCTAAATAGCGCTCAACCTGCTCAGCAATGGACGTGTTAGGCATGGGGTTCCAGGCGCATCAACAGCCGCGCCACAATATCGCCCAGGTACTCGGTAAACAGCGTATCCATACTGGCGCGGTAGCTCTCGGGGTCGGGACTGGCAAGCAGTAAATACCCTAGCGGCTCCCCTGCCGATAGCCGTGAAATGGCGCAGGAACCGGCCCTACGCGGCGCCTTGGTATGGGGCAGCAGGCACTTCCAGTCGCTCACGCTAAGCTTGGCGCAACGGCTGGTGCGGCCATCCAGCAGCGCCGCTAACCGCGCGCTGGCGTGCTGGTCTAACACGTGACGCGGCGGCTGTGGGGGCGCGGCTTCGCTATCGCTTAATGACGCCGGGCACCACAGCGCCATAGCGGGCGTATCAAAACGCTCGCTTAGCTGGGTGGCCAGGGCCTGGGCTAACGCATCACGATCTTGCGCTTCGACCAGCGCCAGCAGCGTTTCTCGCAGGCGGCGATATTGGGACTCGTTATGCCGTGCGGTCTCCAGCAGGTGCTCTAGGCGGTCTTCCGCGGTTTCGGCGCGCTGGCGCAAATCAATGACTAGCCGCTCAAGCAGCGATACGGCACCCTCTATATGGGGATGGGGCACCTTGAGCTGCTGCAATAGCCCTTCTCGACCGACAAAAAAATCGGGATGACGGGCCAGCCAAAACGCCACTTGGTCAGGGTCGAGCGTCTTGCGCGGCTCGGGGGCTTGTGACATCGCCGTTCTCCTCGAATTAGATGAGTGCTACACGACCATCAAAGACCCGTGTTGCGGGCCCAACCATGACAAGCGATGCTTCAGGGTCAGGCCACTCAATACTGAGCTGCCCCCCCGGTAGGTGTACCGTCACCGGGCTTTTCAACAGCCCTTGGCGGATACCGCTAGCCACGGCGGCACAGGCGCCGGTTCCGCAGGCAAGGGTTTCGCCGCTGCCACGCTCAAACACGCGCAGGCGGATCTCATTGGGCGCCACCACTTGCATAAAGCCGACGTTCACTCGCTTGGGAAAGCGCGGGTGTGATTCAAGCAGCGGCCCTAAGCGCTCCACCGGTGCGCTATCGACACTCTCCACCTGCAAAACCGCATGGGGGTTGCCCATGGACACTACGCCCAGCTGCAGCGTCTCCCCCTCCACAGCCACCTCATGAAGCGGCTGGTCGCCAGGCGCCTCAAACGGCAGCGTGGCAGGGTTAAAGCGTGGTCTGCCCATATCCACGCGCACCATGCCATCGTGCTGCACGTTCAGCACCAGCGGGCCACCCGCGGTTTCCACGTGGATTTCATGTTTATGGGTCAGGCGCTGGTCACGCACAAAGCGGGCAAAGCAGCGCGCGCCGTTGCCGCAGTTTTCCACTTCGCTACCGTCGGCGTTATAGATGCGGTAACGAAAATCCATCTCCGGGTCTCGGGGCGGCTCGACGATTAATAGCTGGTCAAAGCCAATGCCAAAGCGGCGATCCGCCAACTGGCGGATCTGCTCATCGAGCAACCTGGCGCGCTGAGTGACAAGGTCAACGACCATAAAGTCGTTGCCCAGGCCGTGCATTTTAGTGAAGTGGAGCAGCATCAGCGCGCCCCTTCAGGCAACAGCGCCTCGCCAGCCCACAGATTTTCCAAACTTTCCCGGGCGCGTATTACATGGTAGTGACTGCCATCTACCATCACTTCTGGCGGACGCGGGCGACTGTTGTAATTGGAGGCCATCACAAAACCATAAGCCCCCGCCGAGCGCACCGCCAGCAGGTCGCCTTCGGTAATCGCCAGCTCGCGCTCTTTACCCAAGAAGTCACCGGTTTCGCACACCGGCCCCACCACATCGTAGGTGGCTGTTGCGCGCTCGTGGCGAGTATCCACCGCCACAATGGCCTGCCATGCTTGATACAGCGCCGGGCGAATCAAGTCATTCATGGCGGCATCAACAATCGCAAAGTTTTTAGTTTCGCCAGGCTTTAAAAACTCCACGCGAGTCAGCATGACACCTGCATTGGCGGCAATGGAGCGGCCGGGTTCAAACAGCAGGGTCAGCGTTTCACCGCCTTTCCAGCGAGAGAGACGCGCCAGCAACTGGCTGGCGTAATCAAATGGCTGGGGTGGCGTTTCATCGCGGTAAGGCACACCCAGGCCGCCGCCTAAATCCAGGTGGTCGATTTCGATGCCACGCTCACGCAACCGCTCCATCAACATTAATAACCGCTCTAGGGCATCCAAGAACGGCGCGGTTTCGGTAAGCTGGGAACCGATATGGCAATCAAGCCCTGCCACCCGCAGGTTGGGCAGGCTGGCCGCTAGCTGATAAACGTCTAGCGCTTCATCTACCGGGATACCAAACTTGTTATCTTTCAAGCCGGTAGAAATATACGGGTGGGTGCCCGCGTCTACATCCGGGTTAACCCGCAGCGAGACTGGCGCAATTTTTCCCAGCTCACCTGCCACGCGATTCAAGCGCTCAAGCTCTGAGCGCGACTCAACGTTAAAACACTTGATGCCAACCTCAAGGGCGCGGGCCATCTCCTGAGGCTGCTTGGCAACCCCCGAGAAAACCACTTTTGCAGGGTCACCACCGGCTTTCAATACGCGCTCAAGCTCGCCCACTGAGACGATATCAAACCCGGCGCCTAGCGTTGCTAGCAGCCCTAAAACAGCAAGGTTGGAATTTGCTTTTACCGCGTAGCAAATCAGGTGCGGGTGGCCACCTAGCGCTTCGGTATAGGCACGGAAATGGCGCTTCAGCGTTGCCTTGGAGTAGACATAGCAAGGCGTGCCCAGCGCGTCAGCCAGCTGCGTTAGCGGCACATCTTCAGCATAAAGAACGCCGTCACGGTAGTTAAAGTGATCCATTACCCCTCCTGCTCGGCGGCCGAATCGTTGGTATCGTCAGGCAGATAAAGCGGTCCTTTCTGGCCACAGCCGACGAGTAGCAGCGCCGTTAGTAGCACTGCGCTCAATGTGAAGGCTTGCCGCTTCATGCATCACCTTTAAGCGCTGCCAGCGCTTCGCGGGCACGGCTTGCCGCTGCGCGCACTTGGTCAGGCGCGGTGCCGCCAATGTGATTACGCGCCGCTACAGAGCCTTCTAGCGTTAACACCTCAAACACGTCCTGCTCGATAATGGTGGAGAACTGCTGCAGCTCTTCCAGGGTCATTTCCGAGAGGTCTTTTTTGGTTTTCAGGCCATAGGCCACTGACAAACCAACAATTTCGTGGGCATCACGGAAGGCAACGCCTTTGCGCACTAAGTAATCAGCGAGGTCTGTAGCAGTGGAGAAGCCCCGCCGCGCGGCTTCATACATGCTCTCTTTCTTGGGCTCAATGGCGGGCACCATGTCGGCAAAGGCTTTTAAGCAGTCGCGCACGGTGTCTACCGCGTCAAACAGCGGCTCTTTGTCTTCCTGATTATCTTTGTTGTAGGCCAGCGGCTGGGACTTCATGAGCGTCAGCAGCGCCATTAAGTGCCCGTAGACCCGGCCAGTTTTACCGCGCACCAGCTCAGGCACGTCCGGGTTTTTCTTCTGCGGCATGATGGAGGAGCCGGTGCAGAAACGGTCAGGCAGGTCGATAAAGTCAAACTGGGCGCTGGTCCACAGCACCAGCTCTTCGCTCATGCGCGACAGGTGCATCATGAGAATGCTGGCAAAACTGGTAAATTCGATGGCGAAGTCACGATCGGAGACGGCGTCCAGGGAGTTTTCTGCTGGGCGGTCGAAACCGAGCAGCTCAGCGGTCACGTGGCGGTCGATGGGGTAGGTAGTGCCTGCCAGCGCTGCAGCGCCCAGTGGCAGTACGTTCACGCGCTTGCGGCAGTCCAGCAGGCGTTCGTGGTCACGGGCCAGCATTTCTTGCCAGGCTAGCAGGTGGTGGCCAAAAGTGACCGGCTGCGCCGTTTGCAGGTGGGTAAAGCCCGGCATAATGGTATCGGCTTCGCGGTCGGCAAGCTCAATCATGCCTTCGCGCAGGCGTACCAATTCCGCTTCAATGACGTCGATTTCATCGCGCATAAACAGGCGGATATCAGTGGCCACTTGGTCGTTGCGCGAGCGCCCGGTGTGCAGCTTCTTGCCGGTAATGCCGATTTTATCGGTCAGCCGCGCCTCAATGTTCATGTGCACATCTTCAAGCGGCACCGACCAGTTGAACTCGCCCCGCTCAATCTCGCCCTGAATCTCGGTCAGGCCGTTAATAATGGCGTCGCGCTCTTCATCGCTGAGCACGCCTACCCGGGCAAGCATGGTGGCATGGGCGATAGAGCCCTGGATATCCTGGCGCGCTAGGCGCTGGTCGAACGTTACTGACGCGGTGAAGCGTGCAACAAAAGCATCGGTGGGCTCGCTAAAGCGACCGCCCCAAGACTGGTTCGTAGCTTGGCTCATCGGAGGCATATCCTGCTGACAAAACTAATGGAATCGTTAATCGAAAGTGTACCAGAGTCGCCGCACTCAGCGGCATGCCGTTTTAAACAGTGGCCGCTTAAGACGTAGGTGACTCAATTGTAACGGTGGCGGTAAGCGGGGATTGTAAAAACGCATAGAACGCTGCAAGGGGCATCGGCCGAGCAAAGTAGTAACCTTGGAAGTGGGCACGCTGAACCCCTTTGAAATAGTTAAACTGCTCGGCGGTTTCGATACCTTCAATCAATACCTCAAGACCCAGCTTATCCGCCATGGTGACAACGCCATCCACAATGGCAGCGTCGCGGCGGTCGTTAACCACTTCGCGCACAAAGGAGCGGTCAACCTTGAGCTTATTAATGGGTAGGCGCTTTAAGTAGCTCAAGCTGGAGAACCCCGTACCAAAGTCATCCAGCGCTATGTGTACCCCCATGCGGCGCAGGGCATGCAGCGCTTGAATCGTGTGCTCGGCGCTATCCATGAGCACACCTTCGGTAAGCTCTAGCTCCAACAGCTCAGGCGCAAGACCGCTCTCTTGTAGCGCTTTTTCTATTGAAGCCAAAAAACCTGGCCGCTGAAACTGCATAGGTGACACATTAACGGCCATGGTGATCGGGCCGTGGCCTGCGGCGTTGAGGGCCACCGCGTCCCGGCACGCGGTGGCCAGCACCCACTCACTGATGGGCATAATTTGCCCGGTGTCTTCCGCTAGGCTAATAAACTGCACTGGCGGGATATTGCCACGCTCAGGATGGTACCAGCGGAGCAGTGCTTCTACCCCGGCCACCCGGCCGCGTTGGCAAACCTGAGGCTGATAATGTAGCTCAAACTGGTCTTGCTCAATGGCCTGCTGAAGAGCATGACGCAAACTGACGCGCTCGGTTACCTTGCGATTTAACTCATCGGTATACCACTGGTAGGTGTTGCGCCCCCGCCGCTTGGCTTTGTACATCGCAAGGTCTGCCTGTTGAATCAGCTGGCGTGGCTCGCTCATAGTCCCGTCATCGGTGGCAATACCAATGCTCGCGGAAATTCGTAGCTCGCTGGTGCGATACCAGTAGGGCGACGAAACCCGGGCAAGCAGACGCTCGACCACTTGCAGTACATCCTGCTCGTGGGCTAAATCTGGCAGCAGCACGACAAACTCATCGCCACCAAAGCGCGCCACGGTATCCCAAGGGCGCAGCTCCTCCTCCAGCCGCTTAGCCACTTCAATCAGCAGAAAATCCCCCACTTCATGGCCCAGGGTGTCGTTAATCGGCTTAAAGTCATCTAGGTCGACAAACAGAACGGCTAAGTAGCGATGGTAGCGCTTTGCTAACAGACACCCTTGGGCCAAGCGCTGGTTGAGCAACAACCGATTAGGCAGCCCGGTCAGCGCGTCGTGGCTCGCGTTATGGCGTAACTGCGCTTGATACTCGCGCTGTGAGGTAATGTCATTTTGTACGCCAATAAAGTGGGTCACTACGCCGGCTTCATCGCGCACCGGCGAAATGTATAGATCGTTCCAGAACGGCGTCCCGTCGCACCGGTAGTTGCGAATCACCACATGCACTTCACGCTGGGCATTAATACCTTTACGCAGCTGTCGCCGAGATTCCGGCGCGGTATCCTCTCCCTGAAGAAACCGACAGTTACGCCCCAGCACGGCTTGCCGGGAGTAGCCCGTGATGCGCTCAAACGCGGCATTGACATAAACCATCGGTAGATCGTCGCTGAGCGCATCAACGATAATCACGCCGTTAGTGCTCGACTCAACGCTGCGCTCTAGCAGCTGTAGCTTTTGCTCGGTGGCTTTACGGTGACTAATGTCCTGGGTTGAGCCTTGTATTTGAAAAATCTCTCCGTGCTCATCTCTCACCGCTCTGCCAATGGCTCTCACCCACAGGTGTCGCCCCTGACGCGTGATCACCTCATACTCGCCGTCAAAACTAATGCCGGTATCGCTACACGCCTGAAAATCGCGCATCAGTTGTTCTCTAGAGCCTGGCGCATAAAAAGCGAAAGCCTCCTCCACAGAGGGTTTAAACCCCGGCGGCATGCCGTGAATTTGGCACAGCTCGTCTGACCAAACGGGCACGTTATTCACCACATCTACGTACCAGCCACCAATCAGCGCAGACTCACCCGCCATTTCCAGCAGCCGCTGATTGCGTAAAAGCTGCTTTTCAATGGCCTTGCGCCGGGTAATATCTCGGGCAATGACATAAATCACCTTATCGCCGAGTGACGCCGTGACTTCCAGCCACAGCAGTTGCCTTGCTGCGGTTAACGCGCGAACATCAAAGGCTTTGATGATTTCTCCTTGAAGCAGTTGCGCCAGCGCCGTTTCAATCACCTTATAATCACGCGGGTCGATCACTTTACCGCACGGTCGGCCCACCAGCTCTGCAGCGCTATAGCCCAGCAGTGTTTCAAACATAGGATTGACGTTAAGCACTATGCCCGCAGCGTCGAGGCAGCAGAACATGTCTTGCGAGAGCCGGAAAAATTGATCGAGCTGACCTTGCGGTTCTTCAAGGGGCATCGCGTTACCTAAAGATGTAAGTCGCGTTTCAACGCTACGCTTAAATTTAACCGGTTATTTTTACTGTGTGGCCGGGTGCTTTATCATGAGACTTATCATAGTTCGACGCGCCGTGTCAGCGGCCAAGGGAGAATAACGTGTCATCCATCACTAAATTGCGCATTGCCACGCGTAAAAGCCAGTTGGCCATGTGGCAGGCCGAGTACGTCCGCGACCGTTTGATGGCGGCACACAGCGGTTTGGAAGTCGAGCTGGTTCCGCTCTCTACCAAAGGGGATAAAATTCTCGACACGCCGCTTTCTAAAATTGGCGGTAAAGGGCTGTTTGTCAAAGAGTTGGAAGACGCCATGCTGGATGGCCGCGCAGACATTGCCGTGCACTCTATGAAAGATGTGCCGATGCACTTCCCAGAAGGCCTCGGGCTTTCGGTGATTTTAGATGGCGCCGACCCCACCGATGCTTTTGTCTCCAACCACTACAGCAACATTGAAGAGCTGCCTGAAGGTGCCCGCATCGGCACGGCCAGCCTACGCCGTGGCCTGCAAATGCGCGAGGCCCGCCCTGATCTTCAAATTCTTAATCTACGCGGTAATGTACAAACTCGCTTGGCAAAATTAGACGCCGGTGAATTTGATGCGATTATTCTTGCCACCTCGGGGCTGCAACGCCTAGGGCTGGATGCACGTATCGCCCAAGCATTGCCCCCAGAAATTTGCCTACCGGCCTGCGGCCAAGGGGCGCTGGGTATCGAATGCCGCTTGCATGACCCTGAGCTGATCAGCTTACTGGCTCCTCTGGATGACCCTGACACCGCCACCCGCGTGCGCGCCGAACGGGCAATGAACACCCGCTTAGAAGGCGGCTGCCAGGTGCCTATCGGTGGTCATGCGATTCTCGACAAGGCCAACGAAACCATTTGGCTGCGCGGTTTAGTGGGCAACCCTGAAGGCACCGAAGTGCTACGGGCCGAAGGCAGTGGCTCCATCCACGAGCCGGAAGCGCTGGGCATTCGGGTGGCTGAAGACCTCCTTGACCAAGGGGCTGGGGATATCCTGGCCGAGGTTTACGGCCGCAACGTATGACCCAACCGGTACTGATCTGCCGTCCCGGAGAGCGTGGTGAAGCGCTTGCCGCTGCGCTGCGCGCCCAGGGCGCTTGGGTCGAATCCCTGGAGGTCATGCAGCTTGAAGCACTGCCTGAAACACCGGAACAGCGCAGAATCTGGCTGGATATTGATCAGTACCATAAGATAGTAGTGGTCAGCCCCTTCGCAGCCGAATGTTTAAGCGAAGCGCTGGAGCGTTATTGGCCGCAGCTTCCTGTAGGGATTGATTACTACAGTGTTGGCAGCACCACCGCCTACACCCTTTACAACCTGCTAGGCGTACGCGTTCACATTCCTTCACCTGCAAGCGGTGACGATACCAGCGAGGCACTGCTGGCACTTGCCTCACTAAAAGCATTAACCCACCAGAGAGTACTACTGGTAGCGGGTGAAGGCGGCCGCACACTACTCACCGAGACGCTGGAAACGCGTGGCGCGCAAGTCATCCGCGTAGAAGTATATCGGCGAGTGTATCAACCGCCCTCAGCGGCCATGCAGCAACGTCTTTTAGTAGGCGATTACCGGGCGTTAATCGTTACCAGCAGCGAACTGCTTGAACATCTGGCAAAATGGTGTAATCAAGCAGCGTTGAACCAACCGCTAATCGTTTCCAGTCACCGTTTAGCTACACTGGCCGGTAAACTGGGTTTTTGTGACCTCAAGGTGGCGTCGGGAGCAACGCCGGCTGCACTAGCAGCCGCGTTGGATCGGTCCTGCAACCCAAAGGGTGCCGATGTCGATCAAGGAACTTAATAAGGGCTAGCGACAGATGAGCAAACAACTAAACGATCAGGAAGGCGTACACAAGACGTCTGCCGATGCATCCCAAGAGGGCGCTAAGCCGAGCGATACCGCCGTGCCCGCCTCTTCCAACAGCGAGCCTGCAGGGTCAAGCACTACCTCAGCATCTTCCTCTTATGCCGCTAAGAACAGCCGTTCCCGGCGGCGTAATAAAGGCGGCCACCAACCCGCCGATTCTAAGCAAGACACCACAAGCGCCGCACCTGTAGCACCACACAGCGGTGCCAAAAAAGATGAGCCTGCCCCCAAACAGGCAGCGGGTACGAGCACCGCGAGCGCAAGCCCCAAAGGCGCCTTCACGCCGCCGCCCACTAACAGTGGTGGTGACCGCCACTCGGGTAGCGACAGTGGCAACGGCGGCAACAGTGGCAAGAGCGGCATGCTCGCCATTGTGCTGGTGATTATCCTGGCGGTGGCATTAGTACTGGTTGCTTGGCAAGGCTGGCAGCGCCTGGATAGTCAACAGCAGCGCATTGATGCGCTGACTCAGCAGACTGAAGACAGCGCCTCCCAGCAGGCCGTTAGCGACCTTGAGTCACGTATCGAAAGTGGCGAAGCAGAGCGCAGTCAGGCGCTGGAAAGCACCTTGAGCGATCTGCGCAGTGAACTTGACACTTACCGCAGTGACGTCGACGAGACGCTGGATCAAGTGCTGGCCCAGCTCTCCCAAGAGCAGGAAACCGACGAGCGCGACTGGCTACACGCAGAAGCCGCCTATCTGCTGCGCTTAGCCAACCAGCGCCTGCAGCTTGAAGGTGATGTCGATGGTGCAGCCGCCCTGCTTAACACCGCCGACGCCCGCCTAGTGGACGCCGACAACCCGGCACTCACCTCGGTACGCCGTGAAATCGCCAATGAGCTGGCCGCCCTTGATGCGGTACCCCGCGTAGACCGCACCGGTATCTATCTGGCGCTGAACGCCCAGCAGGAACGCATCGCTGGCCTGCGTCTTTCCCAGGAAGTGGAAGAGCGTGCCGTTACCTCTAGCATCGAGCAGCCGCCTACAGGTACCTTCCAGCGCCAGCTGGCACGCTTTGGCGAAGAGTTAAAAGATCTTGTCGTGATTCGCCATCATGACGAAGCGTTGGAAACGCTGATTACTCCAGAGCAAGAGACCTATCTGCGCCAAAGCCTGCGCCTAGTGCTTGAGCAGTCGCAACTGGCCCTGTTGAAAGAAGAGCAGGAACTTTACGAAGCGAGCCTTGATAAAGCCCTGGGTCTACTTAACAGCTACTACGACACCGATCGTGACGAGACTCAAAGCGTCATTAATCGCCTAGAAGAGCTAAAGCAAACCGAGGTGAAGCCAGAACTGCCCGATATCAGCGCGTCACAGCAGGCGCTAGCGAACTTCATTGAAAACCGCTTTGAATCGCGTCGCCAAGGCGGAGGTGATGCATGAGAAAGCTCATTCTTCTTATCGTCGCAGGCCTTGCAGTAGGTGCCCTATTTGGGCACCTAATGATGGCGGTGCCTGGCTACTGGTTAATTCGTGTCGGTGAAACCTCGGTACAGACCTCCTTCTGGTTTGGCCTGGTACTGCTACTCGCCGCCTTCCTTGTGCTGCACTTTGCCCTGCGGCTTTTAAGCGGCATTATTCGTCCAGTGGGTAACTTTCGCACCTGGAACAGCCGCGCCCGCAATCGCCGCGCCATGAAACGCACGGTGCATGGCTTAGTGGCCCTTACCGAAGGCCGCTTCAAAAAAGCCGAAAAAACGCTGGTTAACGCTGCCAATGACTCCAGCACCCCACTGGTTAACTACCTTTCAGCGGCGCTGGCGGCACACTACCAAGGCCACCATGTTAAGTCTCAAGAGCATCTCAACAAGGCTCAGCTAACGACCGAAGGCGCCGACACAGCGATTGGCCTGATGCAGGCTCAGTTGATGATCGACCGTCAGCAGCCTGAAGAAGCACTGGCGATTCTTAACCGTTTGGATAAGCAGCTGACCAACCACCCTCAAGTGCTCAAGATGCTTAAGCAGGTGCATCTCAGCGTTAACGATTGGGAGGGGCTACGCCACCTGATCCCGCGCTTAGCCGCGCAAAAGCTGATTACTCAGCAAGAGCGTGAGCAGCTGGAGTTCAAGGCCTACCGTGAACTGATTGTGTTTGAGGCCAAGAACCCCACGAATATCGAGCGCGTGCGGGGGTTATGGGCCGATATGCCGGACTACCTGCGTGGGAATACTGAGCTGATCGTGCTCTACACCGAGGCGCTGCTCCAGTCGAACGAAGAGCCTATTGCTGAACGGCTGCTCAATCACTCGCTGGACCACCACTGGGATGCACGCCTGGTAAAACGTTACGGCTTGCTTAACGTAGACGCAGCGCGCCAGCTGGTGAAAGCAGAGAAATGGCTGCAAGAGCGCCCCAATGACCCAGAACTGCTGTTAGCATGCGGGCGCCTATCGCTACGTATTGGCCAGTGGGAAAAAGCGCTGGAATACTTTGAAGCTAGTCAGCGCCAGCGCCCCAATGGTGAAGTATGTGCCGAGCTTGCCCGCCTCTACGCCAGCATGGGCGAGCATAATAAGAGCCAGCTCTACTACCGCCACAGTGTAGAAATGCTCGCCAAATCGCTGCCATCGCTCCCACAGCCAAGCGACGCCAGCGACAGCAAACCGAGTGATCAAAAAGATAAAGCGAGCGATCCTAAGATCACAAAGAAGAAAAGCGCTTAATCATCTTTAAGCGTTATTAGCATTACCTAAAAAAAGGGTGCCCGCTTAAACGGGCTCCCTTTTTTATTACGCAATAAGCGACTACCCACGCATTCGCGTAGACTTTTAGGCAGTTAAGTGGATATACCCATTGCGGCCGCGTACCACGACGCGTTTACTATCCTCGGATACCTCCCGCGATGCACCTCATAAAGTACTTCTTATGCGCCCGCGTGGGCTCGCTCGGTGCGCGCTTTCAGCTCACGCAAAATCGTCAGCTCGTTTTCGTTGGGCTCCGGGGTGCTCTCAAGCTGCTCGGCAAAGCGTACTTCCCAACCGGTGGCGTCAATCACGTCCTCGCGGGTTACGCCTGGGTGCAGCGATACCACCACTAGCTCTTTGGTGTCGGGATCAGGCTTCATCACGCACAGGTCGGTGATGACGCGGGTGGGGCCTTTGCCGATATTGGGCACGTTATCACGCCCTTTGCCGTCGCGGCCAAAGCCTAGCGTAGTGACGAAGTCGACATCTTTTACAAAAGCACGTTTGGAGTGCTTCAGGGTGATAAACACTTCCCCGGCGTTGGTGGCAATTTCCGGGGCACCGCCACCACCCGGCAGGCGAACCTTGGGTGCCTTGTAATCGCCAATTAGGGTGGTGTTAAGGTTAGCAAAGCGGTCGATTTGCGCGGTGCCCAAAAAGCCCACATCGATTTTGCCGCCCTGCAGCCAGTAGCGGAACATCTCCGGCACCGCCACGGTGGTCAGCGCTGATTCGCACAGTTCACCATCACCGATGGAAAGCGGCAGAATCGCAGGCTTGGTTTGCAGCGTGCCGGACTCGTAAATCAGCACCACATCAGGGGCATGGGTCAGCCGCGCCAGGTTGGCGGCTTCCGAGGGCAGCCCGATGCCCACAAAACAGGTCATGCCGTTCTCCAGCGCTCGCGCCGCCGTCACCGACATCATTTCAGACGAGGTATATTCCAGGCTCATCAGGCTTGGCCTCCCACGTTATCGGCGGCATTAAAGACGTTGTCGTCAAGCCACTGGGTAAAGGTGTCGCGATCCCGAGCAATAGCATCCCACTCCTTGTAGAAGCGATTGCTGCGGCCGTAATAACCGTGAGTATAGGAAGGCAGCGCGCCTTTCTCGGCCACCGCAACGGCGCTGATCGCCCAGCTTGGGATCACGCAAGCATTGGGGTGTGCGTTCAGATCATCGACAATCTCTTCCACCGTGACGATGCTGTGTTTGGCGGCCAGCACCGCTTCTTTTTGTACGCCAACAATGCCTTCTACCAACACGTTGCCTTGGCGATCCGCCCGCTGGGCGTGGATGATCGAGACATCTGGGCGCACCGACGGTATAGCGGCCAGGCGTTCACCGGTAAACGGGCACTCGATGAATTTGATTTGGTCGTTGACGCTGGGCAGCTCGCTACCGATGTAGCCACGGAAAACCGCCAGCGGTAATCCAGCCGCACCCGCTTCAAAGGCACAGGCCATGGCCGCGTGGCTATGCTCAAGAATCTCGATCTTGCACGGCCAGCCTTTCTCCACCGCGTCACGCAGGCGATGCAGCGAGCCCACGCCGGGGTTACCGCCCCAGGAGAAGATGACTTTTTTGGCACAGCCCGCGCCAATCATTTGATCGTAGATGATATCGGGGGTCATGCGGATCAGCGTCAGATCACGCTTTTGCTGACGGATCACTTCGTGACCCGCGGCAAACGGAATCAGGTGGGTAAAGCCTTCCATGGCAACGGTGGCGCCGTCTTGGACGTAGCGCGCTACCGCGTCATGCAAGCTGAGAAACTCGGCCATGATGGGTGCCTCTTAGCAGGTCGTTGCCGACGTTGTTAGCGCTTGTGCGTTTAACGAACATATATTCTTAATACGAACAAGTTACTGCCGATCGCTAATGAGGTCAAATGCCTAGCGGCTATTCAGTGCCTGGATGGCCTATCCCCCGCACTGAGTAACGCGTTTTAAAGATATTTTTCAGCTACTTATTTACTTTTCAGCCCTTTATTTGCACGCGTTACCTGGGCAGTGACGCTACCAAGGTATAAAGCCGGATTGCATGCATCACACTGCGTATTGGCGTTCTAATGGACACCGGTTTAGGTCAGCAAAGGACAACAACAATGAGCCAACCTTCTGTACATAACCAAAATAATCAATACGCCTGCGCCGTGGTTACCGGCGGCGCTAGAAACATCGGTCAAGCTATCGCGTTACGACTCCAACAGGATGGCTATCACGTTATCGTGGTGGATATCGTTGCGCCGGAAGTCGATGCGCTGCAGACTGACGCCTACCAGGTCGACCTTGCCGATGCCGACGCGACACGACGGGTGATGGCAGAAATCGCCGAGCGTTATACGGTGACCCGGCTAATCAACAATGTAGGTATCGTCGCCCCCGCTCTGCTTGAGGAGGCAACGCTTGAAGACTTCGACCAATTGATGCACCTGAACGTACGCTCGGCGCTGATCTGCACCCAAGCGCTGCTTCCTGCTATGAAGGCACAAGGTATGGGGCGCATCGTCATAAATGCCAGCCGCGTGGTGCTGGGCAAAGAAGCGCGAACTATCTACAGCGCAACAAAGGGAGCGCTGCAATCCATGGCCAGAACATGGGCGCTGGAACTGGCTGAACACAGCATCACCGTTAACTGTGTTGCTCCTGGGCCTATTGCCACCAGCGCCTTCTGGCAAAATAACCCGCCTGATTCGGAGCGCGCACGCCGCATCATCGACAATATTCCGCTACAACGCATGGGCCAACCTGACGACGTGGCCCAGGCCGTCAGTTTCTTCTGCGATGAGCGTAGCGGCTTCATCACCGGACAGACCCTCTTCGTGTGCGGCGGTGTTACGGTCGGTTAGGCAAATCGAAGGCTTATTTCACCACGCCCTTTTGGCGCAAGGCGCTGATGTCGGAAGCGCTCTTGTGTAATAGGCGCTCTAACACGCTATCGGTATCCTCGCCCAGTCGCGGCGGTGGCTTGTGATACGCCAACGGCGTTTTGGAGTATTTAATAGGGTTAGCCACACCAGGCACTACGCCGGTGTCGCTTTCTAGCTCAATTTGCATGTTTCGCGCCTGAACCTGCGGGTCATTGAAGACTTGGGCAATATTCTGAATCGGCCCGCAGGGAACGCTAATGGCGCCTAGCATTTCAATCCATTCGTGGCTGGTGCGGGTCCGAGTGATCTCCACCATCAGTGGAATTAGCACCAGACGGTGCTTCACCCGCTCAGGGTTAGTGCCAAAACGAGGATCAATGGCTAGCTCAGGGCGCCCCACCGCCTCACAGAAGCGCTTGAACTGCCCATCGTTGCCAATGGCGATAATGACTTTTTCACCGTCAGCCGTAGGAAACGGCTGGTAAGGCACTAAGTTAGGGTGATACTCACCGGTGCGGGTGGGCGGTGTGCCACTGCAGAAGTAGTTAAGCGCTTGGTTTGCCAGCCAACTGACCTGAACGTCCAGCAGCGCCATATCAATATATTGGCCCTCCCCGGTGCTATGTCGGTGATGCAAAGCACCCAGAATGGCGATGGTGGCATTCATCCCTGTGGTCAGGTCGGAGACCGCCATGCCTACCCGCTGCGGCCCAGCCCCCGGCTCACCGTCGGCGGCACCGGTAATACTCATTAGGCCGGATTGAGCTTGGATTAGGTAGTCATAGCCGGCCATTGCCGCCATTGGCCCGGTTTGACCAAAGCCGGTGATTGAGCAGTAAATCAACCCGGGATTAATCGCTTCTAGGGTGGCGTAATCGAGACCTTTTCGCGCCAAGCCCCCACTTTTAAAGTTCTCCACCAGAATATCGCTTTCTGCCGCTAGTTCACGCACCAGCGCTTGTCCCTCCG
Organism: Halomonas sp. GFAJ-1; assembly: GCF_000236625.2. NCBI lineage: Bacteria > Pseudomonadati > Pseudomonadota > Gammaproteobacteria > Oceanospirillales > Halomonadaceae > Halomonas > Halomonas sp. GFAJ-1. Next base: position 93,569 of record NZ_AHBC01000027.1, on the reverse strand, counting down.
GCTGGCCAATATCCACCGTCACCGAGTGCTTGCCGCGATTGGCAGACAGGTAGTAAGCCGACTCTTGGGACTCCTTGCCCTGTTTATCGTTTAACCAGGGAGGCCCCCAGTGGCGCGTGTCATCGCCGAGGGTGGGGTGCTCAATTTTAATCACCTCGGCGCCCATATCGGCCAGTATTTGCGTACACCAGGGGCCTGCCATTACGCGGCTTAAATCCAACACTCGAAGCCCTGTTAGCGGTCCTGCCATAGCCATTTTCTCCGGTAGTCGTACTTACTGCGATTTACCGACGGCGTTGCGCGCTTCACGGCGTGATGAAATAAAGCGGTAAAGGGCCAAGGCAATGGAACCCACCGTCAATGCAATAAAGACCCAGGTAATGGGGCCACGCACAAAGATCGAAAGATCGTTATGACCGATCAATAGCGAGCGGCGCAGGTTATCTTCAAACATTGGCCCGAGGATAAAGCCGATTAAAAATGGCGCTGCCGGGATCGCGGCGCGATTGAAGATATAGCCCACGACGCCGAAGGCCAGCATTAGCCACACGTCAAAGGTGTCATTATTAACCGCATACGCCCCATAAACGCAGAACATCAACACAATCGGGAAAAGAATAGATTTAGGAATGTCAGCAATTAATGAAAAGTACTTAATGGCCACATTGCCCACTAGCAGCAATACCAGCGAGCTAAACATAATGCCCATAAACAAGGCATAGATGAGCGGCAGGTTTTCTTGGAACATAATGGGGCCTGGCGTTAGCCCATGAACCATAAAGGCCCCAAGAATAATCGCCGTAATAACATCCCCGGGAATACCCAGCGATAGCAGCGGAATCATCGTCGCCCCGGCAACCCCGTTATTACCCGCCTCGGCAGCGGCAACGCCTTCTACCTCACCCTTACCGAAGTTCGCCTTATTAGGCGACCGCCTACGTGCATCGCTATAGGAAATAAACGCAGCCGCCGTAGCACCAGTACCGGGGATGGCTCCAATAATCACGCCGATCAAACTGCCCCGCACAATAGTCGTCAAGCAGCGCTTCAATTCAGAAAATGCCAGGCCAGCACCGCTCGCCTTCGCCTTAATATGGGGAAGCGCCTTCTTGCGATAGAACTCGATAATCTCTGGGATGGCAAACAGGCCAATCAACAGAGGAATAAAGGAGATACTGTCCATTAAGTTATAGCTGCCAAAGGTAAACCGCTGGGAGCCGTAGACTTCATCCAGCCCCACCAGAGAAAGCAGAATACCTAACAACGCGGCCATCAAGCCTTTGATCATAGAGCCGCTGGCCAGGGAAATAATGATGGTGAGCGAAAAACAGATCAGCCAGAAAAACTCCGGCGCGCCAAAATTTAGCGCAATTTTTGCCAAATAGGCGGCAAAAAAGATCAGCGCGATGTTGGAAATAAAATCGGCGATTACCGATGAGAAGAGCGCAGCTTTGAGTGCCTTCTTGGCATGGCCCTGCTGGGCCATGGGGTAGCCATCTAACAAGGTACACGCGGATGCAGGTGAGCCAGGCGTTCTAATCAAAATAGCGGTAATGGAGCCACCGTACATGCCGCCTTTATAAATACCCACCAACAGCAAAATAGCGGCGACCGGCTGCATGGAGAAGGTAAAGGGCAGCGCCAGCGCCACCGCCATCGTGGCGGTCAGCCCAGGAATGGACCCCACCACCACACCGATGACCACGCCCATCGCGATGGCCAGAAAGTTATCTAAGCTAAAAAATATCGCGATGACTTCCGAAAAATGTTCCATAGATCACCCAGAAGATTAAGTAGCCAATCAGAAACCGATTGGTGATATCGGAAGCGGTACATTCATCACTTTTACAAAGATAAATGTCACAGCGATAGGAAAAACGAAGGCCAGGCTATAAACCCACCAGGTGCGAACGGGATGTGCCACAAAAAGCACCAGGGTCGCCAGAATGCCGGTAAATACCGCCCCCATCGACTCAAATAGAGAGACATAGATGACCAGAGCGACCACCATCAATATGAAACGCCGGGTCGTCCCTTTCTCGATATTTCGTTCATCCTCCTCGCTGCTTCTATCCAACAGGAAGCCTTGTAGGATAAGCAGAATAGAAAACAGTAGGATCAACCAGCCGACGATTCCCGGCAGCCAGCGCGGCGACATCATCGGGTTTTGCAGAATAGGCGGTTCATTGACGTAGTTAGGCACTAAGTAAAACACCAGTGCCAGCGAGAAGCCCAGCAGGATAACTCCCGCGACTACGTCACTTGGGTCTTTTACCCTGCGCTTAGAATCTGAGGGTGTCATCGCTGCCTTCTCCAGGGAAAACAATAAAGGCGAGAACGCATGTCCTCGCCTCAGTGTTTGATGAGAGGCTGCCTAGCTTACTGGCTAATGCCAGCTTGCTGGGCGACGCCGTCCCAACGCTCCAATTCTTCAACGATGAACTGTTTAAACGCATCACCCGACACTTGCCCCGGCTCTGCGCCTAACTGCTCTGCGAAATCTAGAAACTCTTCCCGCTCCATCACCCTGGCCAATGCATCTTGCATGACGCTTTGTGCTTCTTCTGGGAAGGAGCTGTGGGCAATCAGCCCAAACCAAGCAGTGGTGATGAACTGGTCAAGGTTATGCTCGCCAATTTCCGTTAATGTTGGCACATCAGGAAGGTACTCAGAGCGTTCAGCGGAGGTAACCGCCAGTGCACGCAGATCGCCGGAGCGAACGTGGGAAAGAACCGTTGGCATATTTTCAAACGATACGTCTACATCACCACCTAACAGCGCAGGCAGTGCCGCACCGCTACCCGCAAAAGGCACCGCGGTCATGTTGGTCTCGGTCAGCGTTTTAAATAGCTCGCCAGACATGTGAATAGAGCTACCCACACCGCTGTGACTGAAGGTCATGTTTTGTTCTTTTGCAGCTTCTACGAATTCAATAACGTTTTCATAGGGGCTGTCAGCGGGCACGACCATGACGTTAGGAATATCGATCATGTTCTGCAGGAAGACGAAGTCATCAACGGGGTCGTAGCTGAGGTCAGGATAAATAGCGGCACCGATGGTATGGCCTGGCGATGCCATAAGAATGGTGTGATCCGCACCGCGCCCACCGCGTGCAAGGCGCCCGGTGCCGACAGTGGAACCCGCACCCGGGCGGTTTTCTACCACCACGTTAGTATCGAGTTCTTGCTGGAGTAGATCGGCAACGCGCCGCGACAACACATCGGTAGTACCACCTGGGGCGTATGGAACGACTAGGCGAATATCATCAGTCGGCCACTCATTGGCGCTGGCAGAGGAAACAGCAAGGCCAAGTGCAAGCGCGCTACTACAGGCAGCTAAACATGTTGCGCTAAGGAGTTTATTCATTGTTATCTTCCTGTGCGTTAGTTAATTATTGTTCGCATTGCGTACACGTATTCGTAGTGCATGCCTTGAGATTACGTTGTTGTTAACACTTTAAAAAACACAACTTTAGTAGTATGGCAGTAAATACTCTCCCCACAGCGAGCCTATAGTGAAAACCCTAAAGTTCGCATGGCGAACTTTTTTACGTTACTCTCTTATCAGAGGCTTCAAACAGTGGATAGCGACGATGCAAGAAGAGATGCTTAATACAGAGAGTCGTGACTTTGTCACTGCCCTGGCCAGCGGCCTGGAGGTTATACAGGCATTTGACGCTGAACACCCACGCATGACGTTAAGCGAAGTGGCGACGCGCACTGGCATGAATAGAGCAAAAGCTAGGCGCTTCTTACTGACGTTGCATGCGCTAGGGTATGTCCGTAAAGAACAACGCTATTTTGAATTAGCCCCTCGAGTTCTACAGTTAGGCTACGCGTTTCTATCCGCCAACAACTATCAAGGGGTTATTCAACAGTACTTGGAAGAAATAACCGCAGAAACCGGGGAGTCTTCTTCTCTGGGCGTCTTAGATGGTAACGATGTTATTTATGTCGCTCGTTCTGCAGCCAAACATCGCTTAATGGCGATTACGTTATCCGTAGGCACGAGACTTCCGGCTGCGCACACCTCAATGGGTCGCATGTTGTTGGCTCAGCTTAACGATAAAGATCTTGATCACTTCCTATCGACTATTTCCCTAGAGCCCTACACCGATAAAACAGTGACCGATGTTAAAGAGTTACGCAGCCAAATAGTTAATGCACGCCAGCAAGGCTATGCGATTTCTGATCAAGAGTTGGACTCGGGCTTACGCTCTATCGCTGTTCCGGTTTTTGATGCTAAGCAGCACTTAATGGGGGCAATCAATATCAGCACCAACGCAGCTCGGGTCGACCTCGACACGCTCGTTAATGTTTACCTACCTGTGCTGCAAAGCAAAGTCGCGTACATCCGCGCGCATATTAATTGACCATTACAGCCTCTAACGCAGCGCGATAGCCTTGCACGCCCAATCCGGCAATCACGCCATCGGCGCGTAGCGATATATAGGAGTGATGCCGAAAAGCTTCGCGTTTGTGCACATTGGAGAGATGCACCTCAATGACTTTGCCATCAAAGGCATTAAGCGCATCGAGAATAGCCACCGAGGTATGGGTATAGGCCGCCGGGTTAATAATAATCGCCTGGGTACCATCAAGGCGTGCGGCGTGGATCGCATCAATCAAGGCGCCTTCATGATTACTTTGAAAGCAGGTGATGTCCCAATCGGCCATCACCGCTTTCTCCCGCAGCATGTTATTCACATCTTCTAACGTCTCATAGCCGTAGATCTCTGGCTGACGGCTACCCAGCAAATTCAAATTTGGGCCATGTAATACCAATACTTTTCCCTGACTCATTCTCTCTTCCACCCTGTGCGCTGGCGCATACATTGACGATGATGCTTGTTCTAGCATCTAGCGCATCTATTGCGCCAGCGACTTTTCAATCAACGCCGACGCTACTGCTCGGCATAGGCACCGCTCTCCAGCTCTAAATGCGCGGCCCAGGACACGATATCGGGCACTCCCACAGCAGCCTCTATTTTAGGACTCATATCCGGTAGTTCGTGGGCGATGCCTTTATGGCAGTCGATACAGGTTGCATCGCCCRMGGCAAGGTTGGTGGAGTGGGCCCGGGCAGCACGCGTACTCTGCTGGGTGAAGTCCATGGAGTCGAATTCGTGGCAGTTGCGGCACTCTAGCGAGTCATTGGCCTGGAGCCGCACCCATTCACGCTCGGCAAGCTCGCGGCGCTTTGCCTCGAACTGCTCTTCGGTGCGAATTGAGCCAAATACCCAACCCCACACCTCTTTAGAAGCCTCCATTTTACGCGCTACTTTGTGCGTCCAGCCATGAGGAACGTGGCAATCCGAGCACGTCGCCCGCACCCCAGAGCGATTGGTGTAGTGAATGGTGGTTTTGAGCTCCTGCATCGGGTTGCGCTCCATCTCATGGCAGGAGATGCAAAACTGCTCGGTGTTGGTGGCTTCCATCGCCGTGTTGAAACCGCCCCAAAAGATGATACCGGCGATAAAACCACCCAGGGTTAAAAACCCCAGGCTAAAGTGAACGCTGGGGCGGCTTAAAATACGCCAGTAACGGGTAAAAAAGCGCTTCATTGCCCCGCCTCCTGGCGCTCACGTAGCGCCTCGTTAATCACCTCTTCCACCGACTTGAAACGATTGGGTACCAGAGGGGTGGCATCGGTTTTGGGCACGTGGCACTGAGTGCAGAAGTAGCGATCCGGCGATACGGCGGCTAATACCTGCTTATGGCGATCCATAAAGTGAGTAATACTCACCATAGGCGCACCCGCGCTGACAGCCTGCTCTCGGCTATGGCAGTTTAGGCACTGGTTAACCCGCATATCGACCTGGTAGTCACGAATCGAGTGGGGGATCACCGGCGGCTGCTCTGGATAGCTGCGCACTTCACGGCCGCCATCTCGCGGTTCACCGGCAATAGGCGCCGCAGACTGCGTTTGGCTAATGGTGCCGCCGAGACGCAAGCCATCCGGTGCAGGCGCATCGCTTGCCTCATCCGCACCGGCCGCCCCCGCCAGCAGCGCCATGGATAAACAGAGAGGAAAAAGCCATTTCATCGTTATTCTCCTTAGCCTGTTTACGCCAGATTGACGAGTTCAAGGCGCACCGCGCACTTTTTGAAATCGGTCTGTTTTGAAATAGGATCGGTGGCATCCAGCGTGACCTTATTGATCAGATAGGAGGCATCAAAAAAGGGCACGTACACTAAGCCACGGGGCGGTTTAACGCGCCCACGGGTTTCTACCCGCAGGTTCACATCCCCGCGTCGGCTGGCCACTTTAACCTCGCTTCCCCGCCGGAACCCTTCAGCGCGAGCGTCCTCTGGGTGCATATATAAAAGCGCGGCAGGTACGGCCCGATGAAGCTCAGGCACGCGACGGGTCATGGAGCCGGTGTGCCAATGTTCCAATACCCGCCCTGTACAGAGCCAGTAGGGGAAGTCATCGTCAGGAGCCTCGGGAGGTGGCTCAGCCGGGACTGCGAAAATTAACGCGCGATTATCCGGCTTCGCGTAGAACTGCCAGCCGCTGCCGGGTTCTACATAAGGGTCATACCCCTCCCGGTAGCGCCATAGCGTTTCCTTGCCATCCACCACCGGCCAGCGCTTGCCCCGGTTGGCGTGGTAAGCGTCGAAATGATCCAAGTCTTTGCCTTTGCCGCGGCCAAAGCGGGCGTACTCTTCAAACAGCCCCTTTTGGATATAGAAGCCGAAATCGTCTGCCTCAGCGTTGGCGTAGCCCTCTTCCATATCGGAGGTGGGGTACTGGTCGACCTGACCATTGGCAAACAGTAAATCAAACAGGGTTTTGTCACGCATCTCCGGGGCAGCTTCTAGCAACTCTTCGGGCCAGACGTCAGCCACGCGGATGCGCTGGGAGAGGGCCACGGTCTGCCATAAATCCGAGCGCGCCTCGCCGGGGGCATTGACCAACTGATGGAAAAACTGGGTGCGCCGCTCGGAGTTACCAAAAGCGCCCTCTTTTTCTACCCAGGACGCCGCGGGCAAAATCAGATCCGCCGACTGGGCTGAAACGGTGGGGTAGATATCCGAGACCACTACAAAGGCTTCGGGGTTACGCCAGCCAGGCAGAATCTCTTGCATGACGTTGGGCCCGGCCTGCATATTGTTGGTTACCTGGGTCCAGTAGACCTTGATGTCACCGTCTTTAAGGCGGCGACTTTGGGCCACCGCGTCAAAGCCCACCCACGAAGGGATCGTGCCCTCAGGCAGTTTCCAGATTTTCTCCGCATCGCGGCGATGCTCCGGATTGGTAACCACTCGGTCGGCGGGCAGACGGTGAGCAAAGGTACCCACCTCCCGCGCCGTGCCACAGGCTGAGGGCTGGCCGGTAAGCGAGAAAGGGCTATTCCCCGGCTCTGAAATTTTGCCAGTAAGCAGGTGGAGGTTGTAAATCAGATTGTTGATCCACACCCCGCGGGTATGCTGATTGACCCCCATAGTCCAGAACGTCATCACCTTTTTATCAGGGTCGGCATACAGCTCTGCCAAGGCCTCAAGGCGGCTTTCAGAGACGCCGGACTCTCGCGCTGCCCGCGCTAAGGTATAAGGCGCAACATAGTCGGCGAACGCCTCAAAGCTCATATCCGTCCAGCTATTAGCGTTATCAGCGTTCTTCGCCGCCTGCTGCAGCGGATGCTCGTCGCGCAGGCCATAGCCGATATCATCAGTGCCGAGCGCGAAGTTGACATGCTTATCGACGAATGACCGATTTACCCGGTCAGTCTGAATAATATGGTTGGCAATATAGTTAAGGATCACGATATCCGCGTTGGGCGACATAATCATGGGGATATCGGCCAACTCAAAGCTGCGGTGCTCGAAGGTCGACAGCACGGCGACCTGGGTGTCCGGAAAAGAGAGGCGCCGGTCAGTAACGCGGGTCCAGAGTACCGGGTGCATCTCGGCCATGTTAGAGCCCCACAGCACAAAGGCATCCGCATGTTCGATATCGTCATACACGCCCATGGGCTCATCCGAGCCGAAGGTGCGCATAAAGCCGAATACCGCCGAAGCCATACAGTGGCGGGCGTTGGGGTCGATATTGTTCGAACGCAGCCCGGCTTTAAATAGCTTACTCGCCGCGTAGCCTTCCCAGATAGTCCACTGGCCGGAGCCAAATAGCGCGATGCTCTCCGGGCCGTGTTCACGAATGGCGCTGGTAAATTTTTCTGCCATGAGGTCGAGCGCCTCATCCCAGGAGACCGGCTCGAAATCGCCATCTTTAGCATATTGACCGTTGCGCTTACGCAGCAGCGGCTGGGTCAAGCGATCTTCCCCATAGAGAATTTTGGAAAGAAAATAGCCTTTAACGCAGTTAAGCCCCCGGTTTACTTCAGACTGATTATCACCATGAGTCGCCACGATTTGGCCGTTATAGGTGCCAACCATGACGCTACAGCCGGTACCGCAAAAACGGCAGGGGGCTTTATCCCACTGCAAGCGGTTCAGATCAGCATGGGTAATCAGGTTGCTGGCGCCTGCGGGAATCGACATCCCTGCCGTAGCAGCGGCCACCGCTGCGGCGTTCGCCTTTACAAACGCTCGGCGTGTTAGTTTCATTGCTCCCCCTCCTGTACGTGCGGCTCATCCGCTGTCAGGGCATCAACCACTTCGTGATACACAAAGGCGGCGTCAATAACCCCAGGCTGCTCGCGTACGTGATCCATTAAAGCCAATAGTTGTTGTTCGTCAGTATGTTCGGCGACGACCACGAGCTTTCCAGCCGCGTCTTCGCCCATCACTTCGCCAATGCTATGTTGGGTAATCCACTCCGCTGTCTGCTTCAGCGCCTCGGGCCGCGCATGAACGATAAAGCTAATGATGTGTAGCAGTTGATCAGACATAGACGGTATCTTTTGTTATCAGTGAGATTGCTTGGTTAGGGCAGGCGGAATAGCAAGCACCGCATCCAGTGCAGCTTTCTAGGTGGATTTCAGGTTGCGGCGGCCGACCACCGGGGCGCAGCGGAAAGCGAATCGCGTTCCACTCGCAGGCGTCCTGGCAGCTTTGGCAATGGATACTCGCCAGTGCCAAACAGTGCGGCTGAACTTCGGCTTGCCAAACAAAGGCTTCGCTAACGCTAGCGCCGCGCTCTATCGCCTGTGGCTCGCATACCGTTGCGCAATCACCGCACAGTGCGCAGCCCGCTTGGGCAACGCTAAGCTCGGGATAGCCACCGCCACCGCGCGTCAAAATGCCTTCCGGGCACGCGTCGACGCAGGCGTTACAACCGGTACAGAGGTCGAGAAAGGCAGCTCTGCTCCAGGGCGGCCGACGCACATCATCACGCCCCGACAAGCGGCGAAAAAGATTGCGCCGATTATTGTTTTTATTCGTGCGCGTCATAAGTATTCCTAAAATAAAAGAACACTAACCCCTGTGCTAAACAGTGGTTAACCACCTTTTAAACTTATTTCTTAGAAGCGTTACGGGCGCCTTATAGCGGCGGGCCGGGAGGGCCTGCAAACATCTGATAAACCCATACCGAAAAGCCATAGCCCCCTACCACCGCTATCGCCAAAATAGGAAATAGCAGCACGACAATAAACAGAAACAGCCCTAATTCCTGGCGTTTGCGAGGTGTTTCTTCCGCCGTTATTGGATGAGATTTTTTAGCCATGCCTAACTCCACAGGGTAGGGACACACCACTGTAGATGTGTATTAAAATAGTTATTTATAAAGCGTAGTAACTAAGTTCAACTTGTCACTTGATCCAGATCAATTTTTACAAGTTAGTAACTAGATCGCTTGGTACTAACCTAATACCAATGAAGGCCCTCCTTATGAAGGCTCAATTCTTATGACGCTTCCGCTTTATTTAGGCTTACCCATGTGGGCCAACCAAGATTGGCTGGGAAGCCTATACCCGCGCCACGCCAAAACAGACCTTTTAAGTGACTATGCGGCGGTTTTTTCAAGTGTCGAGGGCAACACGACCTTTTACAGTGGTGCGCCCAAGCCTGAGACAATTGCTGCTTGGGCTCGCCAGGCACCCCCTTACTTTCGCTTTTGCTTTAAATTGCCGGCTAGCGTCACCCATGATCAGCGGCTAACGCGCTTGGAAGATGCCTGGGCATTTTTAGCCGCGCTGGAGCCACTTCATGATCGCCTTGGCCCTACCATGGTTCAGTTACCGCGAGATTTTGGCCCCCAGGAGCTGCCCCAGCTAGAAGCGCTACTCGCCCAGTGGCCCGCACATTTACCCTGCGCTGTCGAAGTGCGTCACCCTGAGTTTTTCCACAAGGGAGCCGCTGAGAAGGCGCTTAACCAATTGTTGATAACTTACGCAGCTAACCGCGTGATGCTTGATGTGCGCCCACTGTTTTCCACCCCGGCTAATGGCCATGCTGGGCTTGCCCACGCCCAGCAGGAAAAGCCGAAAGTCCCACTACACGTGCTTTCCACGGCACAGCAGCCTGTTATTCGTTTCATTGGGCATATTGACAAAACCATCAACAGCGGCTACTTCAGCCCATGGAAATCGCGTCTTAGCCTGTGGATAAAACAGGGGAAAACCCCTTTCTTATTTGTGCATACTGCAGATAACCGGGAGTCTCCCGAGATGGCGCGCATGCTCTATAAAGAGCTACAAACACTGGCACCGCTACCTCCCCTGCCAGCGTTTGCTGGCGATAAGCAGAGCCAACTGTTTTAAACAGCCTTTTTAGCTGTGTTTACTGGCATGCACTCTTTCTATCGGATAAATTGCGTCTACTTTCGGAAAATAACGCTGGAAAATATCTTTTTCTCACAGTTTAGTTTTCCGAAAATTAGCATTTTACGATAGCAACACCTTATTAATTACAATTGAACCCATATAGAAGGTGAAACATGGCAAAACTTGCACATGCACAGTGGTCATCAAAGATGGCCTTTGTGCTCGCTGCCGCAGGGTCGGCAGTCGGTTTAGGGAATATTTGGCGCTTCTCTTATATGGTGGGCGACAGCGGCGGCGCCGCCTTCGTACTGGTGTATCTCGCCTGTGTGGCGCTGGTCGGTCTGCCTATTCTAGTGGCGGAGTGGATGATTGGTCGCCGAGGCCAGAAAAACCCGATTAACGCTATGGCCGAACTGGCCGCGAACCACGGTAAATCTAAGGCGTGGGCGCTAATCGGGGTTAGCGGTGTCTTAGCGGCATTTTTGATTCTGTCGTTTTACAGTGTCATTGGCGGCTGGTCGCTGAACTACACGCTAAGCTCAGTGATTGGCACCTTTGACGGCCAAGATGCAGACGGCATCAGCGGCTTGTTTGGCGGCATGCTAGGTAGCCCCACTACGCTGCTGCTCTGGCACACCGCCTTTATGGTGCTAGTGGTAGGCATCGTGGCCCGTGGGGTCACCAAAGGGCTGGAAAGTGCGGCGCGGTTGTTAATGCCTGCCCTCATCATATTAATGCTCATCCTGGTGGGCTACGGCGTAGCCAGCGGTTATTTTGGCGAAGCATTAGCCTTTATGTTCCGCCCTGACTGGAGCGCGCTTAACGGTGGGGTTGTATTAGCCGCCATGGGCCAGGCTTTCTTCACGCTGTCGCTGGGTATGGGCATCATGATGGCGTACGGCTCTTACCTGGGTGAAGACGTTAACCTGCTGGGCACTGCGCGCACGGTGATCATTCTGGATACCGTGATTGCACTGCTGGCCGGCTTGGCCATCTTCCCGATTGTCTTCGCCAATGGCTTGAGTGCCGGTGAAGGCCCAGGTTTGATCTTTGTTACGCTGCCGCTGGCGTTTGGCAATATGGCAGGCGGCACCATTCTGGGACTGATGTTCTTCCTGCTATTAACCTTCGCAGCGCTAACCTCGGCTATTTCTCTGCTGGAACCCGTTGTGGAAACATTGGAAGAACGCACGTCCATGAGCCGTATCGCATCTACTCTCGCGAGTGGTGTTGCTGTATGGCTATTAGGCGTCGCGGCGCTTCTATCATTCAACGTCTGGTCTGAGGTGCTGTTCTTTGGCCTGAATATTTTCGACCTACTGGATACCTTTACCAGCAAAGTTCTGCTGCCGTTAACAGGTCTGGGGGCGATTGTATTTGTGGCGTGGTGCTTGAAGCGCGAAAGCGTGGAAGCTGAGCTGGGACTCTCAGCAACAGGTGTCAGCCTATGGAACATCATCGCACGCTATGTAGCGCCCGTTGGCGTTATCATTGTGTTTGTGACTGGCCTTATTTGAGCCATTACTAAGGCCTCAACAAAGCCGAGCAAACAGCCGCCCTGCTGCATAGCGGGGCGGTTTCGTTTAGACGCTAGTGAAGTTCGCTCTCTTGCTCGTACTCGGGCAAGGGGGCGATATCCCGCGACAACTTCTGAAACTCCCGATGTAACTCTATTCCCCTGCGCGCCCTTAAGCTGCGCTGGGCAGAGCTGCGCCGTTGCTGGGCGTGCTCATCGACCTGCATGCTCATAAAGATGTCGAGCAATTCGTTTTTTACCGAGGTGATTCGTTCGACGTTTCTCATAATCGACGTTCCTCCAGGTGAATATGCCTACGTCCACCTGCATCCGTAACCACTGATTTGCAAATGATGCAGTGCGGCACTTCACTTCTTACTATAACCTACTTGACAAAATGATGACGAATCCTGCTCAAATGTCTTAACGGCATTTAAACGCCTGCAGATTAGGCGCTGCTGCCGACGCGGGCATGCTGTCATCAAGCGAGTTACCGCTCTACCGCAGCAAACGATGAACCGTCATTAAAAACGAACGTTTTAAACAGGTATTTTTTATCGTACTGTAAATACCTGTTTGTTGAGCACCCAAGGAGCCGAACGTGAGCCGCGCCCTGTTTGATGAAATGAGACGCCGCATGGAGCACTTCCGTCGCTCCGAGCAAAAGGTTGCACGGTTTGTACTGCGCAATCCTGACGAAGTTATCCACATGCGGATTGTGGATCTCGCCACGGAAGCCAAAGTGAGCGAGCCTACGGTGGTGCGTTTCTGCCGCGCATTGGGCTGCAACGGCTTCCAGGACTTCAAGCTACAGCTGGCACAAATGCTGGCCAGCGGCAGCCAGTTCGCCCAGTTCTCCATGAACGACAGCGACTCAGTCGCAGAATTTTCCCACAGCATTTTCGACTCCACCGTGGGCACGCTGTTATCGGTGCGCGACCGACTCGACAACGAAGCCTTAGGGAAAGCCGTTAACGCCTTGGCCATGGCCAACCGAGTTGAGTTCTATGGCTTTGGGGCCTCTGGCGCGGTGGCTTTCGACGCCCAGCACAAGTTCTTCCGCCTGCAGATCTCCACCTCCGCTTACGCCGACCCGCACATGCAGAATATGTCTGCGGTGACCTTAAAAGAGGGCGACGTGGTGGTGGCGATCTCCCAGACGGGCCGCACCAAAGCGCTGGTGGCTAGCGTACGTTTGGCTCGCGATGCGGGCGCGACGGTGATTGGCCTCTGCCCAAGCGACTCACCGCTGGCCAGCGAGGTCAGCCTGCCGCTGTATATCGATGTTCACGAAGACACCGAGATCTATACGCCGCTAAGCTCCCGCATTGCCCACCTAGTGCTTATCGACGTATTAGCAGTTGGCGTTGCCAAAACCCGCGGGCCAAAGCTCGCCGAGCAGCTTAAAGCGGTTAAAAAGAGCCTTAACACCCTGCGCTACCCCGAAGAGAGTTAAACGCTCGCCCTGTACGCACAGCCAGTTCCCTGGCTGTGCTAAACTGGCTGCCCATTTTCGAACCGGCAGCGGCTTATATGGACGACGTCACGGCGATTCTTGATCAGCTCAACCCCGCCCAGCGCGAGGCAGTTAGCGCCCCCCAGGGCAATCTACTCGTGTTGGCTGGCGCGGGGTCGGGTAAAACCCGCGTGCTGGTTCATCGCATCGCCTGGTTGATGCAGGCCGAGGGACTTTCTCCCTACGCCCTGCTGGCGGTGACGTTTACCAACAAAGCGGCCAAAGAGATGCGCACCCGCTTAGAGGCGCTGCTGGGCATCTCTATGCGCCATGTGTGGGTAGGCACCTTCCACTCCATTGCCCACCGCCTGCTGCGCACCCACTGGCAGGATGCCCGGCTACCCCAGCACTTCCAAATCATCGACTCCGATGACCAGCTACGCTTGGTTAAACGGCTGCTGAAAGATTATTCGATCGACGATGAGCGCTACCCGCCGCGTCAGGTACAACATTTTATTTCCGGTTGCAAAGAAGAGGGCCTACGCCCCCACCAGGTAAACGTCGATGGCGATGCTTACCTGGGCCAGATGGTCGAGCTTTACGAACGCTACCAGCTAACCTGTGAGCGCGGCGGGCTGGTGGATTTCGGTGAGCTGCTGCTGAGAAGCCTGGAGTTACTGCGCGATAATCCGGCGCTGTTAAACCACTACCAGGAACGTTTTGGTCACGTGTTAGTGGATGAGTTTCAAGATACCAATACGCTGCAGTACGCTTGGCTGAAGTTGCTGACCGGTATGAAAACACCGATGACCGCCGTGGGTGATGACGACCAGTCCATCTATGGCTGGCGAGGCGCCAAGGTGGAAAATATCCGCCGTTTCGAGCAGGAATTTCCGCACACCCATACCGTACGTCTGGAACAGAACTACCGTTCTACCAGCGCAATTCTAGAGGCCGCCAACACGCTGATCAGCCACAATAGTGAACGGCTAGGTAAAAACCTGTGGACCGATGGCATCGAAGGCGAGCCAATTTCTATCTACGCCGGGTTTAACGACCTTGAAGAAGCCCGCTATATCGTCGATACCATCAAAGAGAAGGTCAACGAAGGCTTTAACCGCCGAGACGTTGCGATTCTCTACCGCTCCAACGCCCAGTCGCGGCTGCTGGAAGAGACGCTGATTCGCCAAGGCATGCCCTACCGTATTTACGGCGGCCATCGCTTCTACGAGCGCTTAGAGATCAAAAATGCCCTGGCGTATTTGCGCCTGCTGCTTAACCGTGATGACGATGCCTCGTTAGAGCGGGTGATCAACGTACCCACCCGTGGCATTGGCACCCGCACAGTGGAAATTGTTCGCCACCGCGCCCGGGAGCAAAGCGTGTCGCTTTGGCAGGCGCTCCATGATGCGATTCACGACGGTACATTAAAGGGCCGTGCCGCCAACGCAGTACAAACCTTTGCCAACCTGATAGAGCAGCTGGATAACGATGCCGCCGGGCTGCCTCTGCACGAAATCATCGACCACGTGACGGCGCATACCGGGCTAATTGAGCACCATAAAAGCGAGCGCGGCGAGAAAGGCCAAGCGCGAGTAGAAAACTTGGAAGAGCTGGTTACCGCCGCCCGTGCCTTTACCCACGGCGACGCGTTTGAAACCCCGGAAGCGGGTGAAGGTATGGCAGCGCTTGAAGCGTTCCTTTCTGAAGCGGCGCTCAACGCTGGCGACCACGAAGCGGAAGAGTTTGAGGACAGCGTCCAACTGATGACGCTGCACTCAGCAAAAGGCTTGGAGTTCCCGGTGGTCTTTATTGCCGGCGTTGAAGAGGGCCTGTTCCCTCATAAAATGTCGCTGGAAGAGCCTGGCAGGCTCGAAGAGGAGCGGCGCCTCTGCTACGTGGGCGTTACCCGAGCCATGCAAAAGCTCTACCTCACCCACGCCGAAACCCGCCGCCTACACGGCAAAGAGGTATTCCCACGCCCGTCGCGCTTTTTGCGCGAACTCCCGCCTCACTTGCTGGAAGAAGTACGCCTGCGCGGGCATATTTCCCGCCCGGTCACCGCGTCGCGTACCTCCTTTGCCCAACAAAGCATCGAGAGTGACGGTGACCTACCTAGCCTGCACGTGGGCCAGCGGGTGGCGCATCCGGTATTTGGTGAAGGCATTATTCTGAACGCCGAAGGGGAAGGTGCCCGCGCCCGGGTGCAGGTCAGCTTCGAGGGTGATGGCGTTAAGTGGCTGGTGCTGGGGTTTGCTAAGCTGACGCCGCTTTAAACGCCAACGCCTTGGCGTTGAGGGCAATGGCTTGCCGATTAAAACTTGGTTGGCGCATACTGGCAAACGGACACTGTGCTTTTCTGCACGCTGACAAAAATATCCTATAATTTCCGGAGTCTTGCTCATTATGCAACGCCGCAATTTCCTCAAAGCCGCCGGCCTTGGCGCCGCCGGTGTCGCTGCCGCCCCGTTTGTTTCTACCGCCAGCGCTAACGAAACCTACACCTGGGATATGGTGACCTCCTGGCCGAAAAACTTTCCTGCACTCGGTACTGGCGCGAACGACTTCGCCCGCCGGGTAGAGCAACTCTCTAACGGCCGTATGCGCATCCGTGTACACGGTGCGGGCGAGCTGGTGCCTGCCATGGAAGTATTTGACGCCGTAGCCGCCGGTACCGCTGAAATGGGTCACTCCGCCTCTTATTACTGGCGCGGAAAAGTAGCCGCCTCGCAGTTTTTCACTGCGGTACCGTTCGGCATGAACACCACTGAAATGAACGCCTGGTTATACCACGGCGGTGGCCAAGAGCTGTGGGATGAGATCTACGCCAACCATAACCTGAAGCCTTTCCCGGTCGGCAATACTGGCGCGCAAATGGCCGGTTGGTTCAAAAAAGAGATTAACTCCCTGGCCGATATGCAAGGCCTGCGCCTGCGCCTACCGGGCTTGGCAGGCGAAGCAATGAACGCTATTGGGGTAACCACCGTTAACATGCCCGGTTCGGAAATTTTCACCTCGCTCCAAACCGGCGTACTTGACGCTGCCGACTGGGTAGGCCCTTACAACGATATGGCGTTTGGCCTGCATCAGGTCGCCGACTACTACTACACCTCGGTGTGGAATGAGCCTACCGCCGTGCTAGAAGGCACCGTTAACCTGGACGCCTGGAATGCCCTACCGGAAGACCTCCAGGACGTTATCCGCGAAGCGGCACGCGCGTCTAACCTCGCCATGATCAGTGAGTTCGCCTACCGCAACGCTCAAGCGCTGGAAACCCTGGTAGATGAGCACGGCGTTCAGCTACGAACCTTCCCGGAAGATGTCATGCAAGCGCTCCATGAATCTTCCCAAGAGGTTATTCAGCGCCAGGTAGACAGCGACGAAGCGTCTCGCCGGGTGTGGGAGTCTTACTCAGCCTTCCAGCAAGTACTGCGCCCGTTTAGCGATGTGGGTGAGTACGCTTACTTGAAAAGCCGTGATGAGCTAACGTCTTAAGCCACTTTTAGCACACTGGTACTTCTTAAGAAAACTCGATCTTCTTAAGCACAAAGGGCGCCTCGGCGCCCTTTTTAGCTGTGCACCGCGCGAATTCGACCATTTTCATCCAGCGCTACCATGACAAAACGTGCTTCGGTGACTTTCTGGCGCTCTTCAATATGGCGACCGTGAGGCGGGCGCACCCAAACTTCCACATCAATTTTGATTGAGCTGTGACCAATTTCCCGCACCTGGGTATAAACACTGACCATCGACCCCACACGTACCGGGCTTAAAAAATCCATCGCTTCAATGGCAACGGTGGCGTTTCGCCCGCCGGCTTCACGGCCTGCGGCAAGCTCGGCGGCTTGATCCATCTGGTTGACGAGCCACCCACCAGGAATATCGCCATAGAGATTGGTATCTTGTCGAGAAGCCAGTAGCTTTAACGTGAGCTGCCCTTGGGGCGCAGGTACATCGTCCAAATCAGAATCCAACGGTGTCATAAGGTGGTCGCTTTGTGGGTTTATTGTTGTGATGTTGCTGCATCGCAATAGAGTGGCATTAGTTAATCACAAGAGGAAAGGCGTTTGAAGGGTAACGGTTTATGGCTTAGGAAGAAATATCGCCTACGCTTAGCGCTGCTAGGTGCACTGCTGGTGGTCACCCGGTTAGCCTGGGGGCAGCCCGCCGTGGCGCCATCCCTGCCAAGCGGCACGCTAGGGGCGGTGGGTTCCGACACCATGGCGGGGCTGGTATTACGCTGGGGAGAAGCGCTCACCGCTCGTCATCCAGAAATTAACCTCCAGTTTCAAGCGGGCGGCTCAGCCAGTGCGCCCACGGCGTTAATTGCAGGCACTACACGCCTTGGCCCGATGTCCCGGCCGATGGCTGCGACTGAGCGCCAGCAGTTTATCGACCACTATGGCTACCCGCCCCTTGAGCTGCGTGTGGCGCGGGATGCGCTGGTCGTCGTTGTCCATCGCCACAACCCGCTTGATGTCTTAACCCGTCAGCAGGTCGATGCCATTTTCTCCACCGGCCTTGCCTGTGGTGCCAGCCAGCCCATTCGGCGCTGGGATGCGCTCCTTGATGCCGAGCAGTGGCCTTACGGGCGTATTGCGCTGCATGGGCGCAATTTGGCCTCGGGCACCCACGGATTATTCCAACAACAGGCGCTATGCAGCGGCCAGTTCCGGGTCGATATTAGCGAGCACCCTGGCTCTTCCGCCGTGGTCGCCGCAGTGGGAGAATCGCCTAACGCGATGGGTTATGCAGGCTTCAACCACCTTACCCCCATGGTAAAAGCGCTGCATCTAGCCGACCAGCACGGCAACGCCCTGGCGCCTAAGGAATCAGCGATTCAGCGTGGCGAATATCCTTTATCCCGCGATCTCTATCTCTACGTTAATCTGCCCCCAGGGGAGGCGTTACCGGCCGCCGAGCAGGCGTTTATTGAGCTGATTATGTCGCCAGAAGGCCAGCAAATTGTCCGCGCTTCAGGCTTTGTACCGCTGCCGCCTAGCGACCTGAACGCCCAGCAGCCATGGTAACGACTGTCATTTAATTGTCATAAAAATGTTTTAGGGTAAGGAGAATCCCATGCATATTTATTTTAGCGATGGCACCCGCTTCTCAATGATGTCGACATGACTCCCCCCCGGCTAACCCGCGTTCATCTGCCGCTGCGCCAACTTCAAGACCGCATTGCCACTGGGCTAATCACCGCTGGGGGCATTGGGGTGTTATTGGCGATTCTGGCCATCGGGGTTTTCCTTATTTGGGAAACGCTTCCGCTGCTCGCATTAGGCGATACCTTCGCGCTTAGTAAGCTCTCACCACTTGCCTGGGGCACCCTAAAAGCCGCCCTCGCCGCCATGCTGTTTGCAACGCCTATTGCGTTAGGCGCAGCCATCTACTCGGCACTGTTTATGTCGGCGCGTTTGCGTAGTCGGCTAAAACCCGCACTAGAACTCATGGAAGCGGTACCTGGCGTTGTGGTCGGCTTTATTGCTGGCTTAGTGCTAGCACCCTGGGTAGAGCGCCACTTAGCCAGTGCCCTGCTGCTCATCGTGTGGCTGCCCTTCAGCGCCGTGTTGGCCGGTGTCTTATGGCATCTTGCGGCGACCCGATTGCGCCAGCGCTTACCGCACTCCTGGGCGGGACTATGGCTAATCCCGTGGCTTGCGTGCATGGTCGTCGTGGCACTGTGGCTCGCGCCATGGCTTGAGCACCACCTGCTAGGGGGCGATCTACGCCGCCTGCTCGACCAACGCTACGGCATGGATTACGCCACACGAAACGCGCTGATTGTCGGTATCGCCATGGGGTTTGCCATCATTCCGAGTATTTATGCGCTGGCCGAAGATGCACTCGCAGATATCCCCCCCACCTTAATGGAAGGCGCGCAAGCGCTGGGGGCCAGCCGTTGGCAGGCGCTTTGGAAAGTAGCGCTACCCACAGCTGGCCCCGGTATTTTTTCAGCGGTCATGATTGGCGCAGGCCGCGCTGTGGGTGAAACCATGATCGTACTCATGGCTAGCGGCAACACCGCGCTGTTTAGCGCCAGTCCCTTTGAGGGACTACGCTCGCTCTCCGCCGCTATCGCCATTGAACTGCCCGAGGCGACCCCCGGCGGACTCACTTATCATCTGTTGATTTTGGCCGCACTAGCGCTGTTCATTTTTACCTTCTTGGTCAATACCCTGGCAGAAGTGGTGCGCCAGCGACTGCGCCGCCGCTACCATCGGCTGGGGGGCAGCCAATGACGCCACTATCCGAACAGAGCAAACGGCGGGTTAACTGGCTAAATGATGGGCTGTGGCCGTGGCTATGCGCTGCCTGCGTGGCGCTTTCACTACTGATGTTGGCAGCGCTGCTCACCCTGTTGGCGACCCGGGGGCTAGGGCACTTCTGGCCAGCTACCCTGGAGGAGGTCACGCTTGCCTCAGGTGATACGGTTATCGGCCAGCCGGTACGCGAAACCCCGCTACCGCTAAACGCGGGCATGGAGCGGCTCTATTTTACCGGCAACCGCGATATCACCGGGGCTAACTGGCGCTGGATAAACGTCGAGGACATCGCTGAGCAAGCGACCCCAAACGACCTAATCCGCTTAGAACGTACCCCCTGGGGCGATTTTATTGGCCGTTTAGTCGCAGTGGAAAGCGATGGCCAGCGCTTAACCGGACAAGCTGCCTGGGAGTACATGACGACTTCCCTAGCGCTGCCAGCCAGCCAGCGGGCTAGCAGTGAGCTACTGTTGCTGACCGCCGATGGCCAAGCGCTACGCCAGTCGCTCTCCAGTATCCGCCATTTTCAGGCCCCCAATGCCATGTCCTGGTGGCAGAAAGCCACAGCCTGGGGGCAAAACGTTTGGCGCTTTCTGAGCGAAGGGCCACGGGCAGCCAATACCGGCGGCGGCGTGTGGCCGGCTATTTTTGGCACCGTACTGATGGTTATTTTAATGTCGGTGATCGTGACCCCGTTTGGCGTACTGGCGGCGATTTATCTCAATGAAATCGCTCATCAAAATCGGCTCACCCATTTAGTACGCATTGGCGTGCGCAACTTAGCAGGCGTGCCATCGATTGTTTACGGCGTGTTCGGCCTGGGAGTGTTCGTCTACGGCATTGGCGGCTCTATCGATAATTGGTTCTTTAGCGATGAACTGCCCTCGCCCACCTTCGGCACCGGCGGGCTTTTATGGGCCTCGCTGACCCTTGCACTACTAACCCTGCCGGTGGTGATTGTGGCAACCGAAGAGGGCTTAGCGCGAATACCCGACGCCCAGCGCGAAGGGGCGGTAGCGCTAGGGGCCACACGCCTAGAAATGTTAACCCGGGTGGTGCTGCCTATGGCTACCCCTGCGATGCTCACCGGAGTGATATTAGCCATCGCCCGGGCCGCTGGCGAGGTGGCACCTTTAATGCTGGTGGGCGTTGCAAAACTAGCGCCGCAAATGCCGCTGGATGGTGATTTCCCTTATTTGCACCTTGAGCGCAAGTTTATGCACCTTGGCTATCATTTATTTGATACGGCGTTTCATGGGGAGGATGTTCAGGCCGCCATCCCGCTGGTTTACGCCACGGCGTTACTATTAGTGCTGATTGTGCTGGTGCTTAACCTAACTGCCATATTTCTGCGTCATTATCTAAGGCGTCAACGAGGAAACGAATGCTAGCGCCCTTAACACCAAGCCAAGCGTCAGGCCAAGCATCACAGGCTCCGGTGACCACCTTTGCTCCCGGGCAGTGCTGCCTAAGCATCAATCAGTTTAACCTCGCCTATGCGGGGAAACCTGCCTTGCGGCAGTTGACGCTCGACGTGCCTCGCCATCGGGTTACCGCTTTTATCGGCCCCTCTGGCTGCGGTAAATCCACGCTGCTTAGGGCGATTAATCGGTTACATGACCTCAACGAATCAGTTTCCCACAGTGGACACATAGCGCTTGAAGGGCAGGATATTCACGCCCCCCAAACGAACGTCACCGAGCTGAGGCGCCGCGTGGGTATGGTGTTTCAAACCCCGAACCCATTTCCGATGTCAATTTATGAAAACGTCGCTTTTGGGCTGCGCTTGCAGCGCCGATTACCCAAGCGTAAGCGAGACGACATTATTGAGTGGGCGCTAACGTCTGCCGCGCTATGGGAGGAGGTTAAAGACCAGTTGCACCGTTCAGCATGGCAGCTCTCCGGTGGGCAACAGCAGCGTTTAGTCATTGCCCGCACGCTGGCCGTCCAACCCGACGTTTTACTGTTAGATGAGCCCGCTTCGGCACTGGATCCCATCTCAACACTCAAGGTGGAAGAGCTGATTCGCAACCTTAAATCGCAGCTTACCTTGGTGCTGACCCACAATATGCAGCAGGCCGCCCGGGTTTCTGACTACACGGCGTTTATGCAGCACGGCGAGCTGGTTGAATTCGGCTTAACCGACCAAGTGTTCACCAACCCGCGTTTACAACGCACTGAAAACTACATCACCGGCCGCATGACCTAGGCCCCAGAGACGACCCGTCAGGAGTGCGCAATGGACATTACCAGCGATACCCACAGCCAGCATATCTCTCGCCAGTTTAATCAAGAGCTAGAGGAGCTAAAAACCCACCTAATGGCCATGGGTGGCCTAGTGGAAAAGCAGGTGCAAGACGCCGTATTCGCACTGCTTGAAGGCGACAGCCACCTCGCCGAAAAAGTGCGCGATAACGACCGCCAAGTAAACGATCTGCAGCTACAAATAGATGACGAGTGCACGCGTGTTCTAGCGCGCCGACAGCCCGCAGCTTCTGACTTGCGCTTAGTGCTGGCGGTTATTCGCGCCACCTCAGACCTTGAGCGTATCGGCGATGAGGCCAGCAAGATTGCCCGTAACGCGATGCTATTAAGTGAAAACAACGGCAGTGTTCGTGGCTTGGTAGAAGTACGCCATATCAGCGAACACGTCCGTAAAATGCTGCGCGATGCGTTAACCGCGTTTGCCCGCTTTGATACGGAACTTGCCATGCAGGTCGTGCGTGAAGACGAGCTCGTGGATGACGAGTATGGCAGCGCCATGCGCTCGCTGATGACCTTTATGATGGAAGACTCTCGCTCTATCAGCTCGGTACTCAGCATTATGTGGGTACTGCGCGCCCTGGAACGCGTAGGCGACCACGCCAACAACCTCGCGGAATATGTGGTTTATCTCGTAAAGGGACTGGATATTCGCCATACCGACCTCGACAGCTTAGATCAGGACGTGCTTAAAAAGTCTTGACCTATCCTGTAATACCTCCTGCAATACGCCCAGATGCGCTGCCTGGGCGTATTGATAAGGAGTTCGCACATTGAATGCATTTACCGCGCTAAGCCGAGGCACTCGGCTGGTGTATCGAAAGGCCTGCGGCGCTATGTCTTCCTTCCCTTGCTGGTAAACCTTGTGGTTTATGCCAGCATGCTCCGCTTGGTGGTTAACCGCTTTTCTGGCTGGCTAGACAGCGCGATGGCAATGGTGCCGAGTTGGCTTGAGTGGCTATCCTGGTTAATTTGGCCTCTTTTTTTCGTCAGCCTACTACTGGCCGTGTTTTTCACCTTTACGTTAGTCACCCACCTGATCGCCGCGCCTTTCTACGGCTTTTTAGCCGCCAAAGTAGAGCGTCAAGCCACTGGCCGCGAACCGTTAGACGACCGCGGTCTGGCGAAAACGGCGATTGATGCAGTGGGGCGTGAGCTGGTGAAATTAGGCTACATCCTGCCCCGCGCGGCAGCACTGTTGGTGTTTAGCTGGATTCCAGGGCTTAACCTGCTGGCGCCTATTTTGTGGGCACTGTTTTCTGCCTGGATAATGGCCATCACCTACTTAGACTACCCAATGGATAACAATAAAATAACGTT
Source organism: Halomonas sp. GFAJ-1 (assembly GCF_000236625.2). Lineage (NCBI taxonomy): Bacteria > Pseudomonadati > Pseudomonadota > Gammaproteobacteria > Oceanospirillales > Halomonadaceae > Halomonas > Halomonas sp. GFAJ-1. The sequence continues at coordinate 70,077 of NZ_AHBC01000027.1, read as the reverse complement.
TCGGGATATGCGCCAACGACTTTCACGGCGCTGGTGGCAAAGCCTAACTTACGGCGGGCTGGTGACCGTGGTTACCTGGATTCCGCTGGCAAATTTATTCTTAATTCCTGGTGCGGTGGCAGGCGCCGTTTTGATGTGGGATCACCACTACCGTGGTGTGGTCACCGCGGAATGAACGTGTGGAATGAACACACTTTTCGACCGTCTACAAAAAACGAGACCCCGCCAGGGCGGGGTCTTGATAACTCTTAATATGGGCGATACCTAACGTTAGCTTCCTATCCTTTTGCGGGACTCCAACCTTGGAATTAACCCTGACTAACGTGTTGTTCGTCGCTTGATTCACTCCTTGAATCGGTGAGCATCCTTGCTATGGGACATCCTTGCCCCTTATGTGCTCACTCCTAAGCGTAAGAGTTATTTTCAGCTTTGTAAACTAATGTTACCGATAAAAAATACTAATTACGATGCACTATTTTCTTCAACAACGTCGTCAGGCGTATATTCTTCATCGTCACCGTTCATGTTAGTTGACTCGGGATCGTCAACCACGTCTGGGCCTTGCGTACCGTGATCGGTAGTTAAATCTTCACTGTCATAGTCACCAGGATTTGCATTTTGCGAGTGGCTATCCCTCGGCTCTTCATCAGCCGTTATATCCTGGTTTTGATCAATTGATGAATGGTCCGTGGTGTCAGCAAATGCTAATGGGCTAGCCATCAAGCCAAAACTTACACCTAAAATGCCAGCTTTCTTGAGTAGTTCCTTGGACATCATGTTCCGTCTCCTCGATCGCTGTGATACCGCTAATTTTTAAGGAAGAGTGCCATTGAGGCTTACCAGTTCCAGCGGTGATCTTCCTTAACTAGGTAGTTGCACTGCTTGTGCCATCTTGCCAAAAAATAATATAAAACAAATTAAATACAGGGGCTTATAGACATTATTCGATTATTTATAGCCACTCTAAAAGCGCTGTCAAAGCTGCAAAAGTGGCTAAAAATGACACATGCGCAGCGTTTGACCATCCTTAACAGACAATCTGGCACACTTGTACAAGCGTTGTCTTTTTTAGGGAACGCGTGCTTCTTTGTAACAGGAATTGTTTGACCAGCACCGCCGTTGAATTCAGTGGTTGAATGCAGGGTTTGAAAACGCAGCGTGGTTTTTTAAAAGGCGGTATTAGCCACCAAGGCCCGTGTGGCAGGAAATACGCAGCGAAACTGCGCGCCTTCGCCAGGACGGGAGACTATCTGTAGCTGAGCATCGTGGCGCAGCAATACATGCTTAACAATGGCTAATCCCAGGCCTGTGCCCCCAGTGGCGGTGCTGCGTCCTTTATCAACTCGGTAGAAGCGTTCAGTCAGCCGGGGGATATGCACCGGATCGATCCCCTCGCCGTTATCCTCCACCGAGATGTAAGCGCTACCGTTCTCCAGGGTGACCCAACGCAGGGTTATTTGGCTGCCTGCAGGGGTGTAGCGCACCGCGTTAAAGGCAAGATTAGAAATAGCGCTGCGGATTTCCTGCTCGCTGCCCACTAGCTGGGCCTCGCTCTCAACACTTACGTGGATGCTATGCAGCTGGCTACTCGGCACTTGATCGCCTTTCTGCTGGCCGGAGAGCGCCAAGGCATCCTGGCGAATGCTCTCAAGTAACGGCCCAACGACCAGTGGTTGGTGGTCTTTTCCACCTTGGTCAATTTCCAACCGAGAAAGCAGTAGCAGGTCATTCACCAAGCTCTGCATGCGCTTGGTTTGTTCCTCCATCTGACCAATTCCCCGGCCTAAGCGTGGCGGCAGCTGGTCGCTTAAGTCGCTGTAGGTCTCCAAATAGCCGGAAAGCACCGTTAGCGGTGTGCGCAGCTCATGGGAAACATTCGCGACAAAGTCACGCCGCATCTGCTCAAGACGATGCAGCCGGGTAATATCCCGCGCCATGACGAGACGCTCATCGTCTCCATAGAGGGTAATCTGATACTGCAGAATTTGGCGTTCATCAATTGGCGAGGTTAGCGTTAACGGTTCGCTATACTCGTTGGCATTGAAGTAGCTGATGAAACGCGGGTCACGCAGCAGATTCGTAATATGCTGCCCGCGGTCATGGGCGGTTTGTAGGCCCAGCATCTCAGTGGCGGCACTGTTCCACCACTCAAGGTCACCATGGCGGTCTAACATGACGACGCTGTCGCGCATGGCTTCCGATGACTCTTGAATACGCCCGAGGGTAGCCCGTAAGCGGGTTTGGGTAATGCGCTGGCTCTTTTGGTAACGGTAGAGCCGATCAAATAGCTCGCCCCACATGCCCCGCGCCGAAGGCGGTTCATCCTGGGGATGCAGCGTTAGCCATTGAAAAAGCGCCAGCAGTTGGCGCAAATGGTAAAACAGGCACACCGCAAGCCCTGCGGCCAACCCTAACCCAGGCGCGCTTAGCGCCCAGCCCAGCAAGACCCCTAAGGTAGCCAGCCAAGCAATTCGCCACAGCTCACGACTCCAGAGACGCACCATTTACACCCGAGCGGAGAAGCGGTATCCCGTGCCTCGTACCGTTTGGATAAGGTTTTGGTGGGCTTCACCTAGCGCTTTACGTAAGCGGCGAATATGTACATCAACAGTGCGCTCTTCAACGTAGACGTTGCCCCCCCATACTTGATCAAGCAGTTGGCTGCGGGTATAGGCGCGCTCTTGGTGGGTCATAAAAAACTGCAGCAGGCGGTACTCTGTGGGACCCATTTCCAGCGGTTCACCATGGGCGCTTACCCGATGGCTTACCGGGTCGAGCATTAGGCCATTAATCTCAATGGGGTCTTCCACACCCCGGGGGGTGGTACGCCTTAGCACGGCTTTCAAGCGCGCGACCAGCTCACGGGGCGAAAATGGCTTAGTGATGTAATCGTCGGCACCCGCTTCAAGACCTTGAATCTTATTATCCTCTTCGCCCTTAGCAGTAAGCATAATAATGGGTATTTCAGCTGTAGACTCTTCGCGTTTTAGGCGCCTTGCAAGCTCAATACCGCTGGTGCCGGGCATCATCCAATCCAGTAGCAGCAAATCAGGCTGATGGTCGACAACCATCGCATGAGCATCTTGGGCGTTATCCGCTTCAAGCACGTGATAGTCAGCCATTTCCAGCGCCACTGCGATCATTTCGCGAATCGGCGCCTCATCATCGACAATCAAAACGGTCTTGGCGGTCATTCCTGGGCCTCACGGTGTGCAATGAAACTAGCTCATAGAAAAACAGTTCAATGAAATATCTGTGACGATAACACCATGGCTTAGTGACAATTTTATGACACTCAGCGTATTTAGCCAGTGATTGGCCACCAGCTCAGAGCAATACCGGCAAAAATAAGCAGGCCCGACCAGTAATTATTCAAAAACGCCCGGAAGCAGCCATCACGCTCACGGTGCGCTATCAACCGCTGCTGATGGACAAACGTCGCTGCCATCGCTATTAGCCCTAGCCAGAAAAAACCGCCTAACGCTACTCGTAGCCCTACCCAGGTTAATAGCGCCAGCGTAGCAAGCTGTAGCAGGCCAATGATTAATCGATCAGCATCTCCGAACAGCACCGCCGTTGATTTAATACCGATTTTTAAGTCATCGTCGCGATCAACCATGGCGTACTGGGTATCGTAGGCCACGGTCCACAATACGTTGGCGAAAAACAGCAGCCATGCTTCAAGGGGCACGCTCCCCAGCACGGCACCAAACGCCATCGGTATCGCCCAAGAGAAAGCCGCTCCTAGTACCACTTGGGGAAAGTGGGTGTAGCGCTTCATAAAGGGGTAAATAAACGCCAGTACCAAGCCCCCAATAGAGAGCAAAACCGTAAACCAGTTAGTAAGCAGCACCAGAATAAACGCAATCGCCACTAGCCCAACAAACAGCAGCTGCGCTTCGGTTTCGCTGATACGCCCGGTGGCGAGCGGCCGATGCTTGGTGCGTTTCACATGGCCATCAAAGTGGCGGTCCGCATAATCGTTTACCACACAGCCCGCCGCGCGCATTACATAAACACCGGCAATAAAGATCAGCAATACATTTCGCCCAGGTACTCCCTCTGCCGCAATCCACAGCGCCCACAGGGTTGGCCACATCAAAAGCCAGGTACCAATGGGCCTATCCAGGCGCATCAGTTGTAAAAAATCCGCCACCCGAGCCCACCCCGTTGGCCGCAACAGAGAACGATCCATGCTTACCTCACGAATAAAGATGCAGTGTTAGCCTAGCGCGAAGGCAGGCCAAGATCATCCGCCATGGTGGATAAAAAGTACTCTTGAACCAGCAGCGAAAGCCCGCTGTGCTGAAAAACTGAGCGCCGCCCCCATACGCCAGCCACATTTGGCGCGCAAAGCCGGTGGGCAAAACAGGGCCAATGCTTGGTGGCGTAAAGGGGGCCACGCACTAAATCAGGCTGGCGAAACAGCCAGCTGCCCAAAGAGCGTTCGCCGAGCCCCTCTAACCCTTTCCCCTGCAGCTGGGTCAGCGGCGCTACCGAGCGGGCCACCACCCAAGGCGTATCGTCCACACAGAGCGCTACTTCCCGCAGCCACGCATAGCGGCGCGGCTCAATACCCAAGGCCAGCGCCTCATCCCGCTGAGGCAAGCCAATTGTCTGGCGTAATAAGCGCACCCGAAACGGTTTATCGGCTGCCGCCGCGGTTAGCCGCGCCGTTAACGAATCGGTAGAAGCCACCCATTGCCGCCAGGGTGCGCTCATCGCAGGGCGCAGCGCATTAACGGGTAGCCAATGCATAAAAGGCTGGGCTTGCCGGAAAATTGGGGCCGTCACCGGGTTCTCCAAGGCAGTCAAAAAAGTGAGCGGTAGTGTAACATGGTGCTCTGACAGGCTTTTGTTCCACCGACTTTTGGTGACTGCATGCCCCCACCGATTGAACAACGCGCCGACGCCCCCCACGCAGCGCTGGTGATTATTGGCACCGGCATGGCAGGTATTGGGCTTGCCCGCGCCCTGCGCCGCCAAGGCGATACCCGTACCATCGCTCTGTTGAGTGCTGACAGCGGCGACGAATACAGTAAACCGCTGCTTTCCACCGGCTTTGCCAAACGCATTGGCCCCGAAAAGCTGGCCCAGCGCAGCGCAGCCGACGTAGCAGAAGAGCTTAACGCAACGCTAGTTACCCACACCCAGGTTGTCCAACTGGATGTGGATAACCAAAAGGTGCGGTTGAGTGACGCCCGAGAGTTTTACTATGACGACTTAGTTTTAGCGACGGGCGCGGCCCCACGCGCGCCCTTCAGCGTGCCCGAGCGCCTTAGCAGCCGCTGCTTCAACGTGAACGACTTAGATGATTACCGCCGTTTTCATACCGCACTAACACAAGGCCCCACGCGGGTCGCGGTGATTGGTGCCGGGCTGGTGGGCTGCGAGTTTGCTAACGACCTGATTGCTGGCGGCCACCACGTCAGCCTATTGGCCCCCGAAAACACGCCGCTAGCGCGCCTACTGCCCGAACCGCTAGGCCGCGCGCTAGCCACAGCCTTTGAAGAGGCGGGCATAACACTCCACCTGGGCCACGCCATTACGGCAATAACCGACGCCGTTAATGACCACGCTATAGACATCCAGCTTGATAACGGCGAGTCGTTTCAAGCCGATAAGGTGTTAATGGCCACGGGACTTACCCCACGCACCGCGCTAGCAAACGCCTCTGGGCTCGCGGTGGCCTCTAGCGGTATACAAGTGGACCGCTACTTGCGCACGTCTGAGCCTAACATTTACGCCTTAGGCGACGTGGCCTGTGTTGAAGGTGTTAACGCCATGTACGTACAGCCGCTTCAGGCCAGCATTAAAGCATTGGCGGCTACCCTAAGCGGCACGCCCACTCGCGTCGCCTTTGGCGCATGGCCGGTCATCGTAAAAACAACGCTACTCCCCGTGGTGGCCTACCCGCCGTTAACCACGCCCGAAAAGTGGCGAATTGAAGGAGAAGGGGGAGAAATGGCAGCGTTGGCAGAAGATAAAGACGGTCGTTTGATTGGTTTTGCGTTGACAGGCGGCTGCGTGAGAAGGAAAGTGGAGCTTTCCAGAGCAGCCCCTGCGCTGCTAGGCTGATTTTCGCCGCATTCACGACTAGTCTAAGAAGCTGGACCAGCCGGGTAATGCTTAAACAACACTGTTTCTTACACATCACAAGCGTACGCTTGATTCTGTTACAAGGGAGTTTCCTCTATGCGCAAACCTGAACTCGCCGCTGCTATTGCTGAAGGTGCCGACCTTTCCAAAGACAAAGCGGGCCAAGTCCTCAACGTCATCCTGGATGAGATCACGAACAGCGTCGCCAAGGGCGAAGACGTCGCCCTGATTGGTTTTGGTACTTTTACCGTTCGCGAACGTGCCGCACGTACCGGCAAGAATCCGCAAACTGGCGCCCCGTTACAAATTCCCGCCAGCAAAAACGTTGCCTTTAAGCCAGGCAAAGCGCTCAAGGACGCCGTTTCCTAATGAAGCTAACGCTTACGCTGTGGCTGCTGAGTTTTATGCTCAAGCGTGCCCTACGCCGCAAGCCGCGCTTTAAAGAGCAGCTAGAACGCATGCGCGGACTGGACTGGGGGATTGCCACCGAAGACTTAAGCATTGCCCGCTACTACCGGATGACGCCCCAAGGGGTAACCACCGGCAAAGGCTTGCCCGTTGACCTTGATCTTGAGCTACGTTTTCGCGACCAAGATGCCGCGCTACGCATCCTCAAGAAGCCGACCCAGCAGGCATTTCTAGACGGCATGGTAAACGGCGAGGTGCGCCTCGTCGGCGACTCCGCCGATATGAACAAGCTGCAAAAGCTGTTGAAGTATTTGTAACGCTAGTGGCTCTATTGCTTGCCGCCTATTGCCCCGCAGCCCATCGCACTGCGGGGCTTTTCGTTGATAGGCCACAACAGCGTCTCCCTAGCCATGCGGCAACGCAGCATATAAACTAAAGTCTAACAACCTCTGCCTACAAGAGCCCCTATGCCGCTTTCACTGCCCCTACGGCGCCTTTGGACACTGGATAAGTTCGCCTATAGCCTGCGGGTGTTTATCGCCTTCAGCGGGGCGCTGCTGTTTAGCGGGGTAGCGGGAGACGTGGCACTGGTGATCCCGCTGTTTTTAGGCATTATCGCAAGCGCGCTTTCAGAAACCGATGACAGCTGGCAGGGGCGCCTACAAGCGTTGGCCGTCACCCTGTTATGCTTTGCCTCGGCGTCGTTTGTGGTGCAGTGGCTATTCCCGTGGCCGTGGCTGTTTGCCCTTGGGTTGGCACTCTCTACCTTCACGTTGATTATGCTGGGCGCCATCGGCCAGCGTTACGCCACTATTGCCTCGGGCACGCTGATTCTATCGATTTACTCGATGATCAATATTGAACAGCACGGCGGCGTGGATGAAGACGTCGCCGCTCGCCAACTGCTGCTATTAGCCGGGGCAGCGTGGTACGGGGTTATTTCTGTTGTGTGGTGCGCGCTGTTCTCCCGCCAGCCGGTCAAGCAGAGCATGGCCAGGGTATATAAAACTCTGGGCGAGTTTTTAATTCTCAAATCTGCGCTGTTTGAACCCGTGCGCGGCGTGGATATAGAGGCCCGCCGGGTGGCGCTGGCGCGGCAAAATGGCCTTGTGGTCGATGCCCTTAACCAAGCGAAAGAGATGATTTTCCGCCGCCTAGAAGGCCAGCGCGGGAGTCGCAAGCTTAACCGCTACCTGCGGATATACTTTATCGCCCAGGATATCCACGAACGAGCAAGTTCGACCCACTACCCCTACGGCGCGCTCACCGAAGCGTTTTTCCACCACGACGTGCTGTTCCGCTGCCAGCGGCTACTCGACCAGCAGGGTCGTGCCTGCCGTCAGTTGGCCAAATCACTGCTGCTTAATCGCCCCTTTGACCACCAGCTAAGTGAGCAGGCGCTCGCGGACCTGCGCGCCTCTATCGATAATCTGAGCGAGCGCGGCAAGCCGGAATGGCGGCCGTTGATGCACCCCCTCAACGCCTTGGCCGATAATCTTGCAACGTTAGAGGCGCAGATTGCCAGTGCCCACAACCCCGATAGCGATGACCCGCGCCGGGACAGCGCGCTCTTTGACCGTTCGCCATCCAGCTTACTGGAAGCCTGGCGCCGGGTACGGCTAAACGTTACGCTGGGGTCACCCACCTTTCGTCATGCGATACGCTTAACCACCGCGCTGGTGGTTGGTTACGGGCTGCTGCAGTGGCTAGACCCGGAGCAGGGCTTCTGGATTTTGCTGACCACGCTACTTGTCTGCCGACCTAACTTCGCCACCACGCGGCGCTTTCTTTCCCAGCGCATCGTCGGCACGGTACTCGGGTTAGTCGCGGGATGGGTGTCGATTAGCCTATTTCCTCAACCCTTGGTACAGAGCATGATTGCGGTGGCCGCGGGCGTCTCATTTTTCGCTAACCGTGAAAAGCACTACGTCATTGCTACGGCATCCATCACCCTGCTGATACTGTGCAGCTTTAATCAGGTGGGTGACGGCTTTGATTTAATCTGGCCGCGCCTGTTTGATACGTTAATTGGTTCGTTAATCGCGGGACTCGCGGTGTTTTTTATTCTGCCCGACTGGCAGGGCCGCAGGCTCTACCGGGAAGCCGCCAACGTGCTGACTAATCACCGCCGCTATTTAGACGAAATTGTTCATCAGTATGAAGAGGGCAAACAGGACGATTTAGCCTACCGGCTAGCGCGCCGTAATGCCCACAATGCCGATGCGGCCCTCTCAACGCTGCTGACCAATATGCTCCACGAGCCGGGCCACTACCGAAAGCAGGATGCCGATAACGGGCTGCGTTTTTTGGTGCTGTCCAATACGCTGTTAAGCCATCTCTCAGCACTGGGAGCCCATCGTCATCGGCTAGCAGAAGACGAAGACGATGCCGCGCTAGTTCCCCTTGCTAAGCGCATCAGCGCCCTGTTAGAAAAGCTGGCGGAGCAGTTGCATAAACGCTTGCCCATCGCACCCCTGGATGAGCACGCCCGCGAGCTACTCGTACAAATAGAAGAGCAGCCCACCCCCGATGAAGAGAGCGCCGTGACGCTCTACCGGCCTATTCAGAGCCAGCTACGCCTGATCACCCAACAACTCGCTCCTCTAGGCGATGCCGCCAGCCGTTTAGCCCGCACGCAAGAGGTGGAACCAACGCCCACCGCAGCCTGACAACACGCTTGCTACACCTGCCCGTAGCGGCCAGCGGCTTCACCTAACCAGCGGCGTACCAGCACGGCGGTGATCTCGGCGTTGCCCTGTAGCGTTTGGGCAAGGGCAGTCACACGCTCTAATAGGTCAGCGTCGCGCTCAAGGTCGGCAATTTTCATTTGGGCAAGGCCGGTTTGGCGGGTGCCCAGCACTTCCCCTGGCCCGCGGATCTCTAAGTCCTTCTCAGCGATGCGGAAGCCATCGGTGGTTTCGCGCATCACGCCCAAGCGCTCACGGGAGCTTTTCGAGAGCGGCGGGTGATAAAGCAGCACGCAGAAGCTTTCAGTGCTGCCACGCCCTACCCGGCCACGTAACTGGTGAAGCTGTGAAAGCCCTAGGCGTTCGGGGTTTTCGATAATCATCAGGCTGGCATTAGGCACATCCACCCCCACCTCAATCACCGTGGTGGCCACCAATAAATCTAACTCACCGGTTTTGAAAGCCTCCATCACCGCGACTTTCTCGCTGGCCTTCATGCGCCCATGGATCAAGCCAATCGACAGCTCCGGCAACGCTTGGGTCAGCTCCTCACGGGTAACTTCAGCAGCCTGGCACTGCAGCACTTCTGACTCTTCTATCAGCGTGCATACCCAGTAGGCTTGGCGGCCATCGCTACAGGCGTTGCGAATGCGCTCCACCACTTCGGGGCGGCGCTCATCCGACACCACCACGGTTTTTACCGGCGTGCGCCCCGGCGGTAGCTCGTCAATCACCGAGACATCGAGATCCGCATAGGCGCTCATGGCCAGGGTGCGGGGGATGGGGGTGGCGGTCATGATGAGCTGGTGGGGCGTCAATCCACCGGCTTCACCTTTTTCCCGCAGCGCTAGGCGCTGGTGAACCCCAAAGCGGTGCTGCTCGTCAATAATCGCCAGCCCCAGGCACTGAAAATGCACATCGGCCTGGAACAGCGCATGGGTGCCTACCACCATGCGCGCCCGGCCATCGGCAATGGCCGCTTTGGCATCTAGCCGCGCTTTGCCTTTAAGTTTGCCCGCCAGCCACGCCACCTCAATGCCTAGCGGTTCAAACCACGCCTTGAAGGCACGGTAGTGCTGCTCGGCGAGGATCTCCGTGGGTGCCATCATCGCCGCCTGACAGTTGCCCGCCAGCGCCGAGAGCGCAGCCATTGCCGCTACCACCGTTTTCCCTGAACCCACATCCCCTTGCACCAGCCGCAGCATTGGGGCTGGGCGAGCAAGGTCCAGGGCGATCTCTTCCAGTACGCGCTGCTGGGCACCGGTCAGCGCAAATGGCAGCTGAGCTAAGAAGCGGGTTTGCAGACCACGCCCCGAAGGCAGCGCCGGCGCGCCGTCAGCCTGAATGCGTAAGCGTACTTCCCGCAGGCTAAGCTGGTGGGCCAGTAGCTCTTCCAACGCGAGCCTGCGGGTGGCAGGGTGGTGCCCATATGTGAGCGACTCTAAATCCACATCCGGCGGCGGCTGATGCAGCAGTTGTAGGCTAGCGTGCAGCCCCGGCAGGTTAAACCGCTGAAGCAGGGCGTCGGGTATCACCTCCGGCAGCGCCGCTGGCGTTTGCGCTAACATACCTAGCGCCTGCTGGGTAAGTGCCCGCAGGCGGGTTTGGTGAAGCCCTTCGGTAGTGGGATAAATCGGCGTGTAGTACTCCTCAACCGGCGTTTCGCTGCCGCCGCTTAGCCGGTACTCCGGGTGATAAATCTCCAGGCCTGTGGCCCCGGCGCGTGCTTCGCCAAAGGCGCGCACCGTTACCCCAGGGCGCAGCTGTTGCTGCTGAGCGGGGGAGAAGTGGAAAAACCGCAGGCTTAAAATACCGCTACCATCGCGCAGGCGAACCAGCAGGCTGCGTCTGCGCCCCTTCACCACGTCACTGGCGGTCACTTCTCCTTCAACCACGGCTTCCTGACCCGCCCGCAGCAGCCCGATGGGCGTTAGCCGCGTGCGGTCCTGATAGCGCAGCGGTAGGTGAAAAAGCAGATCGCTAATGCGCTCAATCCCCAGGCGCGCCAGTTTAATTGCTAGCGCCTCGCCTACCCCTTTGAGCGCGGTGACCGGTGACGTGAGTTCACTCATGAGGAGACTTTAACCATCTTAACAGGCTGCTTGCACTGGCTAATCGCCTGGGCCAAGGCTTCAATTGCTTTAGGCCGAGGGAAGCTGGCCCGCCAGGCAATGGCGACCGTGCGCGAGGGCGCAGGATCGGCAAAGGGCCTACTCACCAGCATGGCGTTTTCGTACTGGTCAGTGCCTAGCGCCGACTGCGGCAACACTGTAATGCCCAGCTTTGAAGCCACCATATGGCGAATAGTTTCCAGTGAACCGCCTTCAGCAATGAGTGTGTTATTGGGGCTGTTGAGTTTCTGGGAGATTGCCGGGCAGGCCTCTAAAATCTGATCGCGGAAGCAGTGGCCTTCGCCCAGCAGTAATAGCCGCTCTTCCAGCAGATCCTCTTTATTAATCATCTTACGCTCCACCCAGCGATGATTGGCAGGCAGCAGCACTTCAAAGTGCTCGTCGTAAATCGGCTTGGTAACCACGTCAGTTTCGGTAAACGGCAGCGCCACAATAATCACATCAAGCTCACCGCTACGCAGCTTGGCGCGTAGCGAGCCGGTCATACCCTCTTCGATATATAGCGATATTTGCGGTGCAGCATTAGCCAGCGCAGGAATTAAATGGGGAAATAAATAGGGGCCAATCGTGTAAATAGCGCCAATACGCAGTGGGTTCGCTAGCTGATCTTTCCCCGCGCTGGCCATTTCATAAATCAGGCTGCTCTGCTCTAGCACCCGCTGCGCCTGGGCAACAATTTTCTCACCTAGCGGGGTAACCTGCACGGTAGATTTAGAGCGCTCGAAGAGCGGGATATCCAGCTCATCTTCGAGTTTCTTCACTGCGACCGATAGCGTAGGCTGGGAAACATGGCAGCGCTCTGCCGCCCGCCCAAAGTGGCGCTCTTGGGCAAGGGTTACGATATAGCGAAGTTCTGTTAAAGTCATAACGGTGCCAGTTGGCATCCTCTCGTTGCTGCTTAGGATTAATAGTAGCTTGTGACTACTAATCGTGACGGTTAACGGGATGGCAAGGACAAGCAAGTCCTATTGAAGATGTCACATCTCATAGAGACTTTGTATCTGATAGGGAATATTTATCAAGAGGAGTGAGCCAGGTGAAGCTAACTGTATTGATTGTCGGCTGTGGCGATATCGGAATTACCTTAGGTCGCGAGCTACTCAGCGAGGGGCATCGTGTCATCGGTATACGCCGCCAAGCTGATGCTTTACAGGGTAGCGGCATTGAGCCGCTAGCGCTGGATCTCAATGACCTTGAAGGCGCCGATGCCTCGGCGCTGCCTCAAGCCGACTACGTTGTTTACACCGTGAGTGCCGACCGCTTTGAAGAGAGCGCCTATCAAAGTGCTTACCCCGATGGCCTTAAGCGCGTATTAGGTGTGCTGGAGCAGCACAAAAAGCCGCCAAAGCGCATTTTCTTCGTCTCATCGACCAGCGTCTATGGCCAGCAGGAGGGCGAGGTTGTAAACGAGGCAAGCCCCACCGAATCGACCAGTTTCTCAGGCAAACTGATGTGCGAAGCGGAGCAGGCGCTGCTCAACCATTCGCTACCCGGCACCGTCGTGCGCTTTTCCGGCATTTACGGCCCAGGCCGTGACCGGCTAATTCATCAGGTGGCAGAAGGCCGCATTGCCGCCGTAACGCCAGTCATCTACTCCAACCGCATTCACCGGGACGACTGCACCGGCATTTTGGCACATTTAATTCGCTGCCAAGAAAAGGGCCAGCCCCTTTCCGACCTTTACCTCGGCAGCGACTGTGAACCGGTTACCATGCACAACGTAATGGCGTGGTTAGCCACACAGCTAAAAGTGGAGTCCACTGAGACCATGCAATCACCGCTGCGTCGCCGGGCCAGTAAGCGCTGCGATAATAGCCGAATCCGTGAAACCGGTTATAACTTCCGCTACCCAAGCTACAAAGAGGGCTACGCCCAAGTGCTTAAAGAGGGCGGCTTCTTAACGCCGCAAACAATCTAGCCGCTGGCTAGCTATTTTGCGTAAAACACTAAAAGAGCGGCCCTTGAAGGGGCCGCTCTTTTTATGGTGTTCGCGTTTAACCGGTGTTTAGTCGCCAATCACCATCACGGCTTCGGCTTCAACTTGGCTACCCTTGGGCAGCGCCTTCACACCTACCGCTGCGCGGGCGGGGAACGGCTGGGAGAAAAACTCTTCCATAACCTTGTTAACAATGGCGAAGTTGTCTAAATCCACCAAATAGAGGTTGAGCTTCACGATATCGCCAAGCGATCCTGCGGCTTCTTCACATACCGCTTGCAGGTTAGTGAATACCTGGCGTGCCTGGGCTTCGAAATCCTCAGAGACGATTTCCATTGTCTCTGGGTTGAGTGGGATCTGCCCCGACATATACACCGTATTACCTGCTTTAATCGCCTGTGAATAGGGGCCAATGGCAGCGGGTGCTTTCTCAGTGTTTATAACGGCTTTATTGCTCATAGGTGCTCGTGCTCCTTAATGGTGTGAACATGATTATTTTACCCATCACCAGCGCTGCCAGCATTTAGCCGGCGGCTCACTGATACGGGCTATTAATTCGCCATTCGGGTAATTTTGCCGACGTTGGGCAAGTTGCGGATACGCTTGATAATACGGGCGAGATGGACACGCCCTTTCACCGATAGGGTTAAATTAATGGTGGAGAGGCGTGCGTCACGCTCCTCAATGCCGATGCGCTCAATATTAGCGTCAGCATCGGTCACTAGCCCGGCCAGTTCAGCCACCAGCCCGCGACGGCTTTCAATTTCTATGCGCAGCGCAACGGGGAAGTCATCTTCGATCGTTTCCGACCACTCAAGGGTAAACAGTTTCTCGGGGTCGCTTTTCAGATCAGTGAGATTTTTACACTCGCTGCGGTGCACCACTAAACCTTTGCCTACCGAGAGATGGCCCACCACCGGGTCACCGGGCAGCGGGTGGCAGCAGCGGGCAAAATTAATCACCATCCCTTCACTGCCGCTAATCACGACGGCTTTATCGTTTCCCTCGGTAAGCGTTTGGTCACAGCGGTCGCTGTGGGCGACATCCACTAACCGCCGCGCCACCACGTGGGCCATCCGGTTACCCAGCCCCAGCGACTCCAGCAGCGAATCCAACGAGGGAACATCTAACTCGCTAAACGCCTGGCTAAACACGTTTTCATCCAGCTCTTCCAGGCTGGTTTCAAAGGGCGTCAGCGCCTTATTCAACAGCCGGCGGCCCAGCATAATGGCCTCAGCCTGCTGCTGATGCTTAAGCGCGTGACGAATGGCCGAGCGGGCTTTCGCCGTGGTTACAAAATTCAGCCACGCCAGGTTGGGCTTAGCCCCAGGGGCGGTGATGATTTCCAGGGTTTGGCCGCTTTCAAGCCGGGTGGACAGTGGCGCTAGATGACGGTCGATACGACAGGCAATACAGTTATTGCCAATATCGGTGTGCACGCTGTACGCAAAGTCGATCACCGTGGCGCCCTGGGACAGCTCCATGATGTCGCCTTTGGGGGTAAATACGTAGATATCGTCGGGGAACAAGTCATTTTTAACGTGTTCAATAAATTCTAACGAGTCCCCTGCGTGGCGCTGCATCTCTAGCAGCCCTTTTACCCAGGCGCGGGCGCGGGCATGACTACCTTCGGCAATCGGGTGATCGGTTTGCCCTGCTTTATAAAGCCAGTGGGCGGCAATACCGTTATTGGCCATGGCTTCCATTTCACGGGTGCGGATCTGCACCTCAATCGGCATGCCTCGCTGGCCAAATAGCGTGGTGTGCAGGCTTTGGTAGCCGTTTGCTTTGGGTATTGCGATGTAATCTTTAAATCGCCCCGGCACCGGCTTATATAGGTTATGCACCACCCCTAAAATTCGATAGCAGCTGGCCACGTCCTCGGTAATGATGCGAAAACCGAACACATCCATGATTTCTGCGAAGGGTTTGCGCTGGTCGCGCATTTTCTTATAAATCGACAGCAAATGCTTCTGGCGACCAACCACCGTTCCCGGCAGCGCTTCGTCATCTAGACTCTGCTGCAGCGACGACTGAATTTCCCGCATGGCGCTGCGGCGATTACCGCGGGCGCTGGCCACGGCACGCTTAATACGCTCGGCGCGCATGGGGTGAATGGCCTGAAAGGAGAGGTCTTCTAGCTCAATACGGATGGTATTGATGCCCAGACGCCCGGCAATACGCGCATAAATTTCCAGCGTTTCCCGGGCAATACGGCGCTTTTTATCGGGGCGTAGCGCGCCCAGGGTGCGCATATTGTGCAGCCGGTCGGCGAGTTTAACGATAATGACGCGAATATCTCGCGACATCGCCAACACCATCTTCTGGAAGTTTTCCGCCTGGGCGACGGCTTTGTCTTCGAAGGTGATCTGGGTCAGCTTGGATACACCGTCCACCAGCTCAGCAACCGGTTTACCAAACTGCGCCACCAAGGCTTTTTTCGAGACGCCGGTGTCTTCAATGACATCATGCAGCATAGCGGCCATCAAGCTTTGATGGTCCATGTGCATGTTGGCAAGAATATTAGCCACCGCTAGCGGGTGGGTAACGTAAGGCTCGCCAGAGCGGCGACGCTGGCCATCGTGGGCCTGCTCAGCGTAGTAGAAGGCGCGCTTGACCTGCTGGATCTCATCCGGTGGTAAATAGCCGCCGAGTCGGTCGGCCAGGTCATCAATGGTGAACATTTACCGCGCCCCTAATCGGTTCGTAGCCCTAGTCGTTCGGTTCTTAACCTTAGTCGTCGATATGAGGCGTCATTGCAGGACGCGCACGCACCGGGGCTTCAACCGGCTCATCCAGTACCGTATGGTCAACCAGACCCGCGGCTATTTCACGCAGCGCCATCACCGTGGGCTTATCATTTTCCCAGGGCAGCTGCGAATCCCGAGAACCACGGGCCAACTGACGCGCGCGCTGGGTGGAAATCATCACCAGCTTGAAGCGGTTTTCAACATTTTCCAGACAATCTTCAACGGTTACGCGAGCCATGGGGGCCTTCCTGTAATAACGACGCCGGGCCGGCGTTGTTGGACAACGTCGCCGACCAGCGAAAAAAAGAGTGGTAATAGAACCTGATAGATTACTCGACGCTAGGCGCCTGTGACAAGAGCGCGTCGAGCAGTGGCGCATGACGCTCTTGCATGGCGGCCCGTGTTAAGCGGCGGCTAATCACCAGCGACTGCAGTTCTTGCAGCGCAGTAGTGAAGTCATCGTTAATGACCAAGTAGTCATACTCATCAAAGTGCGACATTTCGCTAACCGCATCGCGCATGCGCCGGGCGATCACCGCATGCTCATCGGTGCCACGGCTGGCAAGACGGCGCTCTAACTCACTGCGCGATGGCGGCAGGATAAAAATCGACACCGCCGAGGAAAACTGTTGGCGTACCTGCTGGGCGCCCTGCCAGTCAATCTCTAAAATAACGTCCTGCCCCGCATCTAGCAGCGTTTGTACTGCTTGGCGCGAGGTGCCGTAGTAATTATCAAAGACCTTGGCATACTCAAAAAAGTCACCACCCGCGATCTTTGCTTCAAAATCGGCCACAGGAATAAAGTGGTAATTGACGCCGTCCACTTCCCCTTCGCGCTTATTGCGCGTGGTGTGCGACACCGACACTTGAATACCATCAAGGCTTTCGATTAGCTCGCGAACCAAGCTGGTTTTGCCAGCACCCGATGGGGCAGACACGATAAAAAGCGTACCCTGGGACATGAAGCGCTTCCCTAGTTAGCAAAAAGCGAGTGAAAAGTTGCTCAAGCTGTTGGCAAAACAGGCGATAAAAATAGCCGCGCCAACGGTTTGTCATTATTGGCAGCGCTGCTACTGTCTGCACTTGCCCTACACAAACATGCATA
Organism: Halomonas sp. GFAJ-1; assembly: GCF_000236625.2. NCBI lineage: Bacteria > Pseudomonadati > Pseudomonadota > Gammaproteobacteria > Oceanospirillales > Halomonadaceae > Halomonas > Halomonas sp. GFAJ-1. The sequence continues at coordinate 52,960 of NZ_AHBC01000027.1, read as the reverse complement.
AAGTAACGTGCAGTATCGCACACCCATGGCGTGGGCTGTAGGGTTTCGCGCAGAGCGATAAGGAGATCAGCATGCGTAGTACGATAATGATTTTATGCTTCATTGCCCTCGGGGTAGCCTTACAGAAGGGAGTCATCGAAGTTCCCCGCCATTGGGCACCTTGGGCGCCGCTTTATGTCGATGACCCCATCACGCCCATCACTCAGCTTAAGCTCAAACGCTTAAACGATAACCGTCAAGCCTGCTTAGCCGCACTGGATACAGTGCCCGAGAGTGAACTTCGCTATACCCCTCTGGCCGACTACGCCCCCACCGACAGCTGCCCACTCAGCAACGTGGTACGCATGCAGTCCAGCAGCGTGCGTTTCAACCAAAGCTTTGTGGCTACCTGCCCGCTGGCCCTGGCTTGGGTGATGTATGAACGCCACGCCCTTCAGCCCGCCGCAGAAGAGATTATGGGTAGCCGAGTGGCCCAGGTGAATCATGTGGGCAGTTTCGCCTGCCGCAATGTGTATGGTCGCGAGTCAGGCAGGCGCAGCGAACATGCCACCGCTGAAGCGTTGGACGTAACGGGGTTTCAGTTTGAGAGTGGCCAGCGCGTAACACTACTTAATCACTGGGAAGATGATGGTGACGTTGGTGAGTTTTTGCGGGCAGCCCGGGATGGCGCCTGCGATACCTTTGGTAATGTGCTGGGGCCAGACTACAACGCCGCACATGCCGACCATTTTCATTTAGGCATGCGCGGCTTCCGGCTTTGCCGATAAGGGGCCTGCTCGTTAATCCAGGCTGATATCGTCTTCATCCGTGGCAGCACCGGTCGCGGCACCTACGCCACCACCAATCACCGCGCCCTGGCCAACGCTTCCACCGGTGGCGGCAGCAGCACCTGCGCCAACAGCGGCACCCACTCCAGCACCGCTGGCAGCACGTTCGCCAGTGGTTGAACCGCAGCCAGCTAGCACCAGCATTAACGCGGCAATGGCACTCAGGGTTAGTACGCGTGAAGTCTTCATTACTTGAGTATGCATAGCGTCACCTCCTTATGAGTTGCACCCTTATACCCTAGAAACGATTAGCCCTTTTTGCCACCTTTTATAAGCAACGCTATTAGCCCTAAACTCTTATTTAAAGAGGCCGAGAATGACAGCTAAGGACACAGCCGTTAGCAAAATTGAAAAAGCCATGGCGGCGCTCGCTGAGGCCGATGCCGATATTGCCCGTGCCTATCCCCTAGTGGGTGCGCCCTTGCCCCGCGAACGCGACCCTGGGTTTGCCACCTTCTTCTCAACCATCGTCAGCCAACAGATCTCCACCGAGGCGGCCCGCGCCATTATGGGCCGGGTCAATACATTACTGCCGGAGTTACACGCCAAGGCTGTGCTGGAAGTGGAGGGCCAAGCGCTGCGCGAGGCGGGGCTCTCATGGCGTAAGATTGAGTACGCTAAGGGGCTTGCTGAAGCGGAGTTGGCAGGCACCTTTAGCGCTGATGGGCTTGAACAGCTAAATGATAACGAAGCCATTGCCGCCATTACCGCGCTACGCGGCTTTGGCCGTTGGAGTGCAGAGATCTACCTGATGTTCTCACTGCAACGCCCCGATATTTTCCCCGCCGACGACCTCGCCCTGCGAGTTGCGCTGGGCCGCTTGAAGGGCATGGATAACAAACCCACGCCCAAGCAAGCCCGCCAGTTGGTAGAGCACTGGGCTCCCTGGCGTAGTGTAGGCTCGCTGTTTCTGTGGCATTACTATCGCGGCGAACCCCTGTAGGAGAGTGGTCTTCAGAGCGTTAGCCCGCCAAATTTGCCGTTCTGATAGTCCTCAACCGCCTGGACGATTTCTTCGCGGGTATTCATCACGAAAGGGCCATGGGAATAAACCGGCTCATCAATCACCTCGCCGTGTCCAAACAGCAGCCGCGCGTTACTGCTGGCGCCGATGTCCAGGCTATCACCGTCGCGATTCACTTCAATCAAATGGTGGGACTTAACGGGCTCGCCGCCTACCGTCACATCGCCATCTACCACATAGAGAAATACCTGCCGACCTGACGCAACGGGCAGTTGCTCGTGGCTACCGGCAGTCAGCCTTAGTGTCGACATAAACACGCCCGTCAGCGTGTCGATAGGGCCCGCGCTTCCCTGCCACTCACCGGCAATCAGGTTTAGCTCCCCGCCGCCCGGCAGCGCGATAGCGGGTATGGATGCTTGCTGCAGCCCCACATAGCGCGGCTCACTCATTTTCAGGTGCGACGGCAGGTTGACCCACAGCTGTAAAATCTCCAGCGAGCCGCCGTCGCGTAAAAACTCCGGCGGCGAAATTTCCGCATGCACAATACCGCTGCCCGCGGTCATCCACTGCACGCCGCCCGCGTGAATCACGCTTTGATGCTGGGCGCTGTCGGCGTGGGCAAGCGAGCCTTCTAAAATAAACGTCACCGTCTCAAAGCCCCGGTGCGGGTGTGGGCCAAACGGCAGACCGCGATTATTGGCCGGGTACGTCTGCGGGCCGTGGTGATTCAAAAACAGAAACGGATCAAGCTGATCCAGCCCTGGCCCCGGCAGTGGCCGCCGGGTGACTAAATCGCCGATATCATCGCGCTCGGCCGGATGCTGGGCGATCACGCGACGTGCTGTTGGGGTAGTGTCTGGTGGCATAATTTACTCCTTATCAACACTGCCCAGCGTAAAACCTACCGCAGCGGATAAGGAGCGAATAATTTGCCGCGCTTCATTGAAGTAAATTGTTATAAACCCAGCCTCACTCCCCGTTACTACTTAGCGACCCCACTACGTTCAGCACCTGCCCCTCTGGGCGTACAACGGCCATATCACCCGAGCGCACTACGCCCCCAATAAGTGCCGTAATATTGACCTGATGCGTTACCAACATCAGATTGCCCGGCCCTTGCCACGCCATAATATTGTCGCGCAGGGCCTGGGTTAGCGCTTCCCGCTCGCCCGGATTGCGAAAGAAAGAGTCTAACCACGGCGTTGGCTCAACGTCTCCCAACGCTAGCTGCTCGGCGGTCTCTAACGCCCGGCACCAGCGCGACGAATATACCGCGTCAATGGGCACTTCCCGCTCACGAAACGCCTGGCCTACCCTCACTGCCTGAGCACGCCCCTCCGCCGATAAATTACGCTGGGTATCGCACTCTTCAAGCTTGAACGCTGGTGGGTCGCCGATTCCTGGCGCCAGCGCATGGCGCATTAAGATCACCAAGCCACCTTCTTGGAGGGCTTGCCAGGTGGCGGTGTTGGCGTGGGTGGTGAGGGGGAGCATGCTCAGCATACCGAGCAGGAGAGCGAAAGAGAGGTAGCGCAAAGTCAGCATGGCAGGGCATCCTCAATCAAGGTAGAAGCACCATTGCCTAGCGTGTTGCTAGTACCAGCGGCAAAGCTAGTTGGGTGCTAAGTTAACAGTAGCACTAGATGCTAGCCTTGCACTGCCTACCTATGGGCCGAGAATACCTCTCCACGGGGCTTTAGCCGTTAGAAAACTCAGCACGACCTACCACCAAGGGATCAGTTGCCCCAATGTTATTAATATCTTTACCTTCATAATCGAAGGCATTTAATACGTAGCGCATGGCATTTAAGCGCGCACGTTTTTTGCAGTTCGACTTGATGACCACCCAAGGGCACTCAGAGTGATCCGTATGGAAGAACATGGTCTCTTTAGCAGCCGTGTACTCATCCCATTTTTCCAGCGATGCCAAATCAATCGGGCTCAATTTCCAACGTTTGAGTGGATGTAGTTCACGCTCTTTAAAACGACGCTGCTGCTCTTCACGACTGACCGAAAACCAGAACTTGATGATATGCACTCCGCTGCCCACCAAGTTGCGCTCAAGTTCAGGCGCTTGACGTAAAAAGTCCTGGTGCTGCTGGTCGGTGCAAAATCCCATGACCCGCTCAACGCCCGCCCGGTTGTACCAGGAGCGGTCAAACAGAACGAGTTCACCGTGCGTCGGCAAGTGTTTAATATAGCGCTGGAAATACCACTGCCCCTGCTCTGTTTCTGTCGGCTTTTCAAGCGCTACGACCCGGGAGCCACGCGGGTTTAGATGCTCCATAAAGCGCTTAATGGTGCCGCCCTTTCCTGCAGCATCGCGACCTTCAAAAATAATGACGACACGCTGACGCGTTTTTTTAATCCACGCTTGAAGCTTTAGCAGTTCCACCTGAAGGTAGTATTTCTGCTTTTCGTACGTTTTACGAGACAGCCGGTGCTTGTAGGGATACGGCGCGGAGCGCCAATCGTCGACTAACGCTTCATCCTTTGAAACCGTGCGACCTTTTTCGAACTGTTTCCAATGCAGCAGCGCTTTTTTCAGCTCAGCCACGTCATCCAATGACGCACCTTCGATAATATCAGCAACCGCTTTTAGCGTTTCTTCATGAGGCTCAGGAAGCGGGCCTTTTAACCCCAATATATCGGCAATGGCAACTGCCTGCGCCTCTTGGGCACCATGAGTCTTCTTCACAACGCTAAATTCATCAACCCATGAGGGTTGCCCTTTGGATAGCGTGTCTGCCGTTTTGTTATCGCAGCTTGTTTTGTCCATTGTACTTCTCTCTTATCAACGTTCACGACAGCGGGGCTAAACATCATATAAAATGCTAATGCGCCCTACCGTGATACGCATCAAAAACGCCAAACAGAACAGCTGTGTAAACCTACTTTTTTTGCACCTGAGCGAGGCCACCTGCTGGCGACGGCAAAAACCAGATAACGCAAGCACGCGGGCAGGTACGCCAAGCCGTGAATACGGCCATGGTGCAGAGCTACTGGGAAGTAGGTCGCTTAGTTGTCGAGCACGAACAGCAAGGCTGTCGTCGTGCCAAGTATGGTAAGAAGCCGCTACAGCAGCTCTCACAACAGCTAAACGAAGTTGTGTAAAAGCTTTGATGTCCGCAACCTACGCAATATCCGCCAGTTTTATCAAAGCTTTCCGAAACGGAACGCAGTGCGTACCGAATTGAGCTGGGTGCACTATCGAACTCTACTACGGGTGGAGAATGCCCAAGCCCACCACTAGTAGTTGCTAGAAGCTATCCATCAAAGCTGAAGCGCCAAACTCTAGGACTATGTTCCCGTAATTCAATTAAAAATAGGAATATAGCCCTATTACTGGTGATTGTATGGCTAAGCGAAATTTACACAGCGTGCTGTTTCCAAAGCAACGCAAAATTCTCACTCATTTTGGTGAGGATTTGTTGCTAGCGACGAAGCAACGTGGGTTAACCAAAAAGATGCTCTGCGAGCGCACGGGCTTTGATCATAAAACCGTGAACAAGGTGTTTGCTGGTGATCCTGGTGTGGCAATTGGCACCTATTTAAAAATTATGGCCGTGCTGGGCATGGAAAGTAACTTCTCTGAAGTGGCCGCACATGACGAGTTAGGCATCAAACTGCAAAATATCAAGCTTCTGGAAGGCTCAAAATGAGCCGTGAATTGGTAGAGGTGTATGCGGATTGGCATCCCATTGAGCAACCACTGTTAATTGGTCAGTTGGCTTATAGTGACTCAAGCCGTGGCGGCGTCCTTATCAATGCAGCAAAACCAATACTTTATCACTCAATATTCTGAATCTGCTCCCGCATCTGCTCAATCAGCACCTTCAACTCCACCGCACAACGCGTTGTCTCTGCCACCACGGATTTCGACGAGAGCGTATTCGCTTCACGGTTAAGCTCCTGCATTAGAAAATCCAGGCGGCGGCCTTTGGGGCCTTTCTGGGCGAGCTGGTGGCGCACTTCTTCGATATGCGCAGTTAGGCGGTCTAACTCTTCGTCCACATCAGCTTTTTGCGCTACTAGTACCAGCTCGGCTTCCAGGCGCTGGGGGTCGAGTTCGGTCTTGGCGATTTCTAAACGCTCTAGAAGCTGAGCGCGTTGGCGCTCTAGTATCTGCGGCAGCAGGCTGCGTACGGTGGCTACTTGCTCGCTGACAGCGTCTAGGCGGGTGGTGATCATCTCAGTGAGCTTTTCGCCTTCCCGGGCGCGGGCGTCAATTAGCCCGTCCAGCGCTTGGTCAAATAGCCCTTTGGCGGCGGCTTTGATGGCGTCTTGGTCTAAGTGCTGGGTTTCCATCACGCCGGGCTGGTTGAGTATCGCCAGCGTATTAGGCGGTATAGCACTGGGTACTTGCTCTTGAATAGCTTCTAAAGCGTTGGCGATCTCTTTGAGCCGTTGGGCGTTTACGGCGGGGGCTAGATTGGCTTCGGCAGCCTCAAAGCGCAGGCTGCACTCTACTTTGCCTCGTGCTAGTCGGGTGCGTAGGGCGTCCCGCAGCAGCGGCTCTAAATCACGCAGCGCATCAGGCAGGCGAAAATGCGGCTCTAAATAGCGCTGGTTTACCGAGCGGATTTCTACCTGCAGCGTGCCAAAAGCGGCTGCCTGCTCGGTGCGGGAAAAGGCGGTCATGCTGTGTACGCGGCTGGAAGTGGCCATAGTGCATCCTGATAGTGGGCAACGGTTATTCACCAGTCTACCCGATAGGCCAATCAGCGTGCGCCTAGACGTGTACAATGGTCGGCTTTTCCCTGAAACGCGTTTATTGAGAGGTGCTATCTGTGAGCAGTGCTAAGCGTCCTGATGTTGTTCGCCCCAGCGGTCGCGAAGCTGGCCAGCTCCGTGAAATTCGTTTAACCCGCGACTTCACCCGCCATGCAGAAGGCTCCGTGCTGGTGGAATTTGGCGATACCAAGGTGCTGTGTAATGCGAGCGTGGAAGCAGGCGTACCGCGCTGGCTGCGCGGTAAAAATCAGGGTTGGATCACTGCTGAGTATGGCATGCTGCCCCGCGCCACTCACTCGCGCAGTGTCCGTGAAGCTACTCGTGGTAAACAGGGTGGCCGGACCTTGGAAATTCAGCGGTTAATTGGCCGCAGCCTGCGCGCCGCAGTGAATTTGAAGAAGCTGGGTGAGTTCACCATTACCGTAGACTGCGACGTTATCCAAGCCGATGGGGGTACGCGTACCGCCGCGATTACCGGCGGCTGCGTGGCCCTAGTAGATGCTATTCGCTATCTACAGCGCGAGAAGAAGATCAAAGGCGACCCCTTTAAACAGCTAGTCAGCGCGATTTCGGTGGGTATTTATAAAGGTGTGCCGGTATTGGATCTGGACTACCCGGAAGACAGCAAAGCCGACACCGACCTGAACGTGGTGATGACCGAAAGCGGCGAGCTAATCGAGGTGCAGGGCACTGCGGAAGCGGGTGCGTTTAATCGCGCTGAGCTAAACGCGATGCTTGATCTAGCCGAGAAAGCAGGCGATGAGCTGCGCGAAAAGCAGCGTGAGGCGCTAGGGATTCGTGGTTAATCACGCAAAGTATTAACGCGCGCATACGCAAACAGGCCAGCTTATAAGCTGGCCTGTTGCTTGTTACCATGGCGGAGCGACGCGGGAAGTAGCTAACGCTTAGAGCGCTAAATCATACTCAACGATTAGCGGTGCGAACTCAGAGAAGGTCGCATCGTAATCAATCCACGCGTCTACCACATGGCGACGGAAGTTGGGGCCGACCAGTTGGTAGTCAATCCGCCAGCCTTCTTGGCGCTCACGGGGCACGTCTTGATTGAGCTTGGGCCACCAAGTGTATTCACCCGCATCGCGATTAATTTCGCGGAAGGTGTCAATAAAGCCCGTTGGGCCAAGCACTTGATCCATCCAGGCGCGCTCTTCCGGACGGAAACCAGAGGTCAGCTGGTTGTCCGACCAGTTAGCCAAATCGACCGTTTTGTGGGCAATATGCCAAGTACCACAGATGATGTATTCACGACGTTTGCGTGACATCTTCGTCAGATACTCTTGGTACTGTTCCATAAACGCTTGTTTGGCTTTTTGATCACTCCCATCAGGCATCAGGAAGGTAGCAATACTGAAGCGGTCATAATCCGCCTGCAGAAAACGCCCTTCGTGGTCGCACTGAGGAAACCCCAAGCCGTACATAATGGCCTTGGGGATTTTGCGGCAATAGAGTGCCACACCAGAGAAACCATCTTCTTCGGCATCCAGGAAGTAGCCTTCGTAGCCTTCCGGATAGAGAATATGATCACCCAGTTCAAAACTTTTTGCCTTGATGTTCTGCACGCAGACCACGTCGGCGTCCTGCTGAGCCAGCCAGTCCAGGAAGCCACGGTCGACGGCATCACGTATACCATTGACATTGATGCTGGCAATTTTCATAAATCGTCCCTTTTGCGTCGCTGCTGTATGATACCCGACGTTTAGACGTTTGGGTAAATAGACAAACAAAATCTTGCTATTTAACCCCGTTTTATTATTGCGTTTGACTTACATTCCTATCGACAAGAGAAGACCGCTGTGGCTACCACTCTACAACCCTACCAACGCGATTTCATTGCCTTCGCTATTGAACAGGGCGTGCTCAAGTTTGGCGAGTTCACGCTTAAGTCGGGGCGAGTAAGCCCTTACTTCTTTAATGCGGGCCTGTTTCAGACCGGCCGCGCCTTGGCCAAGCTGGGCCGATTCTACGCCCAAGCGATTGTCGATAGCGGCCTAAAAGCCGACGTGCTGTTTGGCCCGGCGTATAAGGGCATACCGCTGGCAGCGGTTACGGCAGCCGCTCTGGCCGACCACCACGACCGTGATATGCCCTACGCGTTTAACCGCAAAGAGGCCAAAACCCACGGTGAAGGCGGTAATATTGTCGGCGCGCCGCTTGCTGGCGATATTTTGATCATTGATGATGTGATTACCGCCGGTACCGCGATCCGCGAGGTAATGGGCCTGATTAAACAGAGCGGTGCCCGTGCAGGCGGCGTGATCGTTGCGCTAGATCGCCAAGAGCGCGGCCAGGGCGAGCAGAGCGCCATTCAGGAAGTTCAGGCCCAGTTTGCTATCCCGGTCGTCAGCATCGTCAATCTAGAGCAAGTGCTGACGTACCTGGAAGAGCATGCCGGGGGCGAAATGCTAGCTTACGCCGAGGCTGTGCGGGCCTACCGCGACCGTTATGGCATTTAACATATCGTTATCTACCCCACATTTTTTAGAAGCAACTGTATAGATTAGGAGCAATCGATGCCACGTTGGACACCTCTGCTAGTCGGAGTAACTGCACTGTGGGCGGCAAGTACTGCGCAAGCAGGAAGTTTTGATCTTAACCTTGGCAATAACGCCATCGAGCTTAACCTTGCCGCGCCCATTGCCGAGGGTATCGCCATTGGTGCGGGTGTACTGCATAGTGAATACCGCGAAGATGCCACCATGCTGCATGGTCAAATCATGGGCGTCGAGCGTAATCGCCGCATGGACATCGGTGTAGGGGCGCGCTGGACGCAGTTTAATACGGATTACGGCAATGGTGGCGGGTTAGGCTTAGGCGGCTACGGCTATGTCTATTTACCCAATGCTCCTGCGGTTTCGGTTGGGGGTTACGGCTTTTTTACGCCCAGTGTGGCCACCAGCGGCAAGCTTGATGACAGTTTTCTAGCTGGCGCTCGTATGCGCTACGATTTTACGCCTACCGTTGATGGTTATGTGGGGTATCGTCGTATGACCGCTGATTTTGACGACCAACGTAGCTCGCGCACGCTTGATAATAGCGTGCACGTCGGGGTTAATTTACGTTTTTAGTCGCCTGCGCCAGCAAATTCATGCTGGCGCCACGCTTCATAGCTAACGATAGCCACCGCGTTAGAAAGGTTCAGGCTACGGTTATTGGGCTGCATGGGAATGCGCAGCTTCTGTGCGGCGGGCAACGCTGCGTGCACCTCCGCAGAGAGCCCGGCGGTTTCCGAGCCAAACAGCAGCACATCGCCAGGGGCAAAGGCGGCGTTACTGTGGACTTGAGTCCCTTTAGTGGTAATCGCCCAAATAGTGCGCCCCTGCATCGCGGTTTGAAACGCCGTAAAATTCGCGTGGCGTGTCACGTTGGCTAAGTCGCGGTAGTCTAAGCCCGCGCGACGCAGCTTTTTCTCTTCGAGATCAAAGCCTAGCGGTTCAATTAGGTGTAAACGACAGCCGTTGTTGGCCACCAGGCGCATAATGTTGCCCGTATTGGGGGCCATTCGCGGTTCAAATAGCGCTACTTCAAACATCACCACCTGCCTATTATTGCTCATTGTGCATTCGCCAGCGCCGCTGATTGTAATGGAATTTGCCCAGAAACACTTGTAGAGGTCACCCTTCGCCATGACGCCCCAACCGCCAATGAGCATCCTTAGCCGTATTAAAGGGCTCAACCCGCGCCAGCAGGAAGCGGTGCGCTATATCGATGGCCCCTGTCTTGTACTGGCGGGCGCAGGTTCCGGTAAAACCAGCGTGATCACCACCAAAATTGCCTATTTGGTGCAAGAGTGTGGCATGAGCGCGCGTAAAATTGCCGCCGTGACCTTTACCAACAAAGCCGCTCGGGAAATGAAAGAGCGCGTTGGGCAAATGCTGAAGGGTAAAGAGGGCCACGGGCTAACGGTGTCGACATTTCACAACCTGGGCCTGACGATTATTCGCGGCGAGCTAAAAACCCTGGGTTACAAACCGGGCTTTTCGCTGTTCGACCCGGAAGATGCCAAAGCGCTGCTGCGCGATTTGATGAACAAAGACGCCCAGGTAGACGCCGAGCAGATCAACGCAGTGCAGAGCAAAATTTCCACCTGGAAGAATGATTTAGTGCTGCCCAGCGATGCGCTCTCATTTGCTGCGGATGATGACGAGCACTTTGCCGCCAGGGTCTATGAAGCCTATGTGCGCCACCTAAAAGCCTATAACGCGGTAGATTTCGATGACCTCATTCTATTGCCAGTGGTACTGCTAAGCCGCGACCCGGAAGCGCTTGAGCGCTGGCGGCGTAAAATTCAGTACATGCTGGTAGATGAGTACCAGGACACTAACGTTTCCCAGTACCTGCTGGTGAAACTGTTGATGGCCGAACGGGCCACGTTTACCGTGGTCGGCGACGACGATCAGTCGATTTATGCTTGGCGGGGTGCGCGGCCTGAAAACCTGGTTACCCTTGGAGAAGACTTCCCACGCCTGAAGGTCATTAAGCTGGAGCAGAACTACCGCTCCACCGGCACTATTTTGCGCGCGGCTAACACGCTAATTGCCAACAACCCCCATGTGTACGATAAAACCTTGTGGTCGGATATGGGCGATGGCGCGCCCATTCGCGTGATCGTCAATCGCCATGAAGACGCAGAATCCGAGCGGGTCGCCAGCGAGATGCTCACTCGGCGCATCAAAGAGAAAGCCGAATGGCGTGATTTTGCGGTGCTCTATCGGGGTAACTTCCAGGCGCGCTTATTAGAGCTCAAGCTCCAGCACTATCAAATCCCTTACAAGCTCTCCGGCGGGACGTCGTTTTTCTCCCGCAACGAGATCAAAGACACCATGGCCTACCTGCGGCTGCTGATTAACCCCGCCGACGACAACGCCTTTTTACGCATTGTGAACGTACCGCGGCGAGAAGTAGGCCCCGGCACCGTGGAAAAACTCGCTAACTACGCCACCGAACGCTCTATTTCGCTGTTTGCCGCCTGTCATGAGATGGGGCTAGAGCAAACGCTGCCCACCCGGGCCGTGGAGCGGCTAGCGCGCTTTACCCATTTTATCGACAGTGTCCGCAAGCGCATGGATCAAGACGATGCCATCGCCGCCATTCGTGACATGCTGCGGGATATGGATTACGAAGCGTGGCTCTATCAAAACGCCAGCGCGCCCACGGTGGCTGAACGGCGTATGGCCAACGTGTGGATTTTAATTGATCAGTTGGAGAAGTCGCTTAACCGAGAACCAGAAGATGCCAATGATTCCACGGCTACCGAAACAGACGGCGTGGAAGCAGCAATTTCCCGTTTAGTACTGCGGGATATTCTGGAACAGCAGGCTGAAGAGGATGACTCCGACCGGGTACAGCTACTCACCATGCACGCCTCAAAAGGGCTGGAGTTCCCCCATGTCTATTTAATGGGTTTAGAAGAAGACTTGCTGCCCCACCGCAACGCCATAGAGATGGGCACCGTGGAAGAGGAACGGCGACTAGCTTATGTTGGCATTACCCGGGCGCGGCGCACACTGACATTGACGCTTGCACGCCAGCGCAAAGCCTACGGAGAGCTGATGGACTGCCAGCCCAGCCGCTTTTTAGACGAGCTGCCCAGTGATGATTTGGAGTGGGAGGGTCGCGCGGATAAAGAGGACCCGGAGAAAAAGCAGGCGCGGGGCAAGGATGCTATTGCCGGGCTACGCTCGCTGTTGGGCTAAGTGACCCGTAGCGCTATCAGTAAAAGTGATAGGCAAAAAAATATCCACAGGCGAGTTTAAAACCCGCCTGTGGATAWCGCACTCTACCGCTGGCTGCTATGAATTACTCAGCTTCAGCAACCATGTAATCGACAATGGCCATGACTTCTTCATCTTCAAGACGCATGTTGCCACCTTTGGGCGGCATAGCGCCGATACCCCCAATAGAGTTGGCATACAACGTATCGATGCCTTTATCGAGACGCTCTGCCCACGCATCTGCATCACCTAGCACGGGGGCACCCGCTACGCCGTTGTTATGGCATGCTGCACAACCAGAGGTGCCGTAAAGCGCTTCACCGTCTAAGCCGTTACCAGCACTGGCGACGTCTTCTTCGCTAGCGGCGGTGGCCTCATCAGCAGCTTCTTCGGCAGCAGCTACGTCTTCACTAGCGCCTTCCTCAGCCGTGGTTTCTTCAGCCGCTGCATCATCGGCTGCATCACCACCGCCTAGCTCGGGCACATCCATCACTGGCTCAAGTAGATAGGCCGTTGAGGCTTCCATCTCTTCATCAGAAAGGTTGGGGTTACCGCCACGGGCAGGCATTGCGCCAATACCGTTGATGGAGTGTTCCAGCAGCGTGGCAAAGCCTTGCTCGATGCGCTCAGACCAAGCCGCTTCGTCACCACGAACCGGTGCACCGGCGGCGCCTGTTTCGTGACACGCCATACAGACACGGTCATAGATGCTGGCGCCATCAATACTGTCGCCGCCATTGCTAGCGGCCGCTGGGGCTGCTGCCGTACCACACTCTTGGCCCTGTAAACAGAGCTGGCCTACGGGTGCTAGGCGCTGGGCCATTGCGTCACGTGCGGCATCGTCGGCATAAGCACCGGATGTGCCTGCCATGACGCCAAGGGCTGCCAGCCCGCTCATGATCAGCTTAGATTTCACTCTCACCACCTCTTGAGTATTGTCATAAAACGTTTGTGCTTAACCCCTGCGCGCACCGACCCGTTGCGTCGAAACGCCAAGACATGCGTATCGGGCTAGTATACCGAGAACCCAAAGAGTAAGAAAATGCTACTAAGCGCCGCAATTTAACCTACTTCAACCTTATTCACGAATGCTCTCCCAAAAGTGGCTCATTCCGGCCACTCTTCAGGATGCCAGGCTAATAAACGCTGTTGGGCATAGCACCTAAATCCGCAGCGTTCATAAAGCCGCTTGGCAGGCACGTTGCTAGCATCCACCGTTAATACTAACTCGTTAGCCCCCGTTTGTGCCGCCAGCGCAAAGGCGTGCTTGATGATTGCCTGGCCTAGCCCTTTTCCCCGCCACGCAGGCAGTAGCCCCATCAAGAGTAGTTCACAGCGCGGGGTGGTAGGGTAAGGCGCCAGCAGTAAGACGCCTACACACTGTTTTTCAACCCCTTTTTCACACGCTTCTTGATAGTGCACCTGATACCAATGAGCAGGCGCTTGGGGCGCTTTGGTATAGAAGCCAGCCAGCAGTTCATCTATTGAAAGCAGCTGGTGCAAAGCAGGGCAGTCTAAAGAGTCCTGGCTAACGGCCTCGACTAAGGTTAGCTGCTGTGCGGACGTTAGCGCGCTGAAAGGAACTAGGGTTATCAACGGTGTAGAAGGCTGCTTGCCTCCTGTGCTACACCGAAGATGCTCAAGTTCGGCCATAGGCCGCATACCTTGGGCTACCAACGGCGCTTGCCACGCAAACTGCTGCGGCGCTAACAGGGTATGGCAGAGCGTAATCCTTTGCTGCTTTGCCCATTGGCACGCCACGTTTATTAGCGCAAGGCCCGTGCTATCCAGCATCTTCGGTAACCATAGCTGAGCGGTACGGTTGGCTAACGGTTGAACCCACACCGCCGCTGCAATTCGCCCAGCCTGCTGGGCTATCCATAGGCCTTGCCAGTTAAAAGTAGGGGTCTTCTTCACCTCCGCTAGCGCTTCCTGCAATCCAGGCTGCAAGGCGGCATCGTGTACTGCGGCTAAATGCAGCAGCGCCTCCCGCCGCTGGGCGGCGGGGCATTCGACAAGCGTAGCGTTCAAAAAACACCTCGCTGTGGAACTTGGAGTAATTACTCGACAGTTACGCTCTTTGCCAAGTTACGGGGCTGATCCACGTCGGTACCTTTTAGCACGGCAACATGGTAGCTGAGGAGTTGCAGCGGTAGGGTGTAAAGAAGCGGCGCCAGCGCTTCATGCACTTGGGGCAGCTCCAGTACACGAATATCATCTTGCTCGCTGATACCCACGCTGTGGTCGGCAAACACAAATAGCTGGCCGCCTCGGGCGCGTACTTCCTGCAGATTGGATTTAAGCTTTTCAAGCAGGTCATCGTTAGGCGCAACCGAAATGACCGGCATTTCACTATCTACCAACGCCAATGGCCCGTGTTTAAGCTCGCCAGCGGGGTAGGCTTCGGCATGAATATAGGAAATTTCTTTCAACTTAAGCGCCCCTTCAAGTGCGATGGGGTAGTGGGCGCCACGGCCTAAAAACAGCGCGTGGTGCTTTTCAGCAAACGCCTGCGAGAGTGCTTCAATTTGGCTATCCAGCGCTAAAACCTGTTGGCAAAGCGCGGGTAGCTGACGCAGTGCCGTGACGATCTCAGCGATCAAGTCGGTTTTTTCGGGCTGACCTTTGGCTTTGCTCACCGAGAGCGTCAGCAGCATCAGGGCGACTAACTGTGTGGTGAACGCTTTGGTAGAAGCTACGCCAATTTCCGGGCCTGCCCGGGTCATCAGCGCCATATTGGACTCACGCACCAACGAGCTGCCTGGTACGTTACAAATCGCCAAGGTACCTAGGTAGTTGAGCGTTTTGGCAAAGCGGAGCGCGGCCAAGGTATCGGCGGTTTCTCCCGACTGAGATAGGGTGACAAAGAGCGTGCCTTCGGGCACTACAGGGTGGCGGTAGCGATACTCAGAGGCCACTTCTACCTGCACCGGAACCCCAGCGTAGCGCTCAAGCCAGTAGCGCGCCACTAACCCCGCATGATAGCTGGTGCCGCAGGCAATAATATGAATATGGCGGGTGTTTTCAAACAGCGCCTGAGCCTCTGGGCCGAAGCTTTCCACCAGCACGCTGCTAGCACTTAAACGGCCTTCAAGGGCAGCGTTGATCACCTCCGGCTGCTCAAAAATCTCTTTCAGCATGTAGTGGCGGTAATCGCCTTTACTAGCGGCGCCGTCACCGTGTTCAAAGGTATGAATGGGCCGTTCTACCCCATTGCCCTGGTGATCCACAATGCGAATAGACCCTTGCTCGCCAAGTTCTACTAAATCGCCCTCCTCTAGGTAGATAAAGCGGTCGGTGACCTGCAAAAGCGCCAGCGGGTCAGAGGCTAAAAATGCCTCATCAATTCCCACGCCCACGACGAGCGGGCTGCCCTGGCGTGCGCCAACGACGATGCCCGGCTCAGCAGCACTCATTACGCCCAGTGCATAAGCGCCGCCCAACCCATTCACAACCTGCTGGATGGCCTCAAACAGACCCAACCCGCTTTGCAGTTTATCTGCCAGCAGGTGGGCAATAACTTCGGTATCGGTTTCTGAGGTAAAGGTATAACCGCTCGCTTGAAGCGTTGCCTTAATGTGTTCGTAGTTCTCGATAATACCGTTGTGCACCACGGCAACCTGGTCGCTACTATGGTGCGGATGAGCATTGGCTTCAGAAGGCTTGCCATGGGTAGCCCAGCGGGTATGGGCGATACCGGCGACGCCGGGCAGCGCCGACTTGGCTAGCTGCTCTTCAAGGGCTACCACTTTCCCCAAAGCGCGATGACGGGTTAGCGCGCCGTCATGAAGCACCGTCATGCCAGATGAGTCGTAACCGCGGTACTCTAGGCGTTTAAGCCCTTCTAGCAAGATTCCTTGCACATTACGTTGCGCAACCGCAGCGACGATGCCACACATAGACGATTCTCCTTGGCGTTTTAGCGCGCTTTTAGAACACTAATAAAGTAAATAACCGGCCGAATTAATTGGTCTTTTTCACCGGACGCGGCCAGCCAGCTTTTTCCAGCTGCCGGCTACGGGTGACAGCCAGCGCCTGATCGCTAACGTCTTTAGCGATGGTGGAACCAGCACCCACGGTAGCCCCTTTACCCACGGTGACCGGCGCAACAAGCGCACTATTGGAGCCAATAAAAGCGTCATCACCAATCACCGTGCGGTGCTTATTGGCGCCATCGTAATTACAGGTAATCGTACCTGCACCGATGTTAACGTTTTTGCCTAAATGGGCATCGCCAACGTAGCTTAAATGGTTGATTTTGCTGCCTTCTCCCACCTCGGTATTTTTGGTTTCAACAAAGTTGCCAACCTTAGCTTTGACCGCTAATCGCGTGCCGGGGCGTAGCCGTGCATAGGGACCTATCTGGTTCAGCCCGGCGGCTACCGTTGCTTCAATAACGCTGTGGCTCTCGATCACGCTTTCGGCGCCAATCGTGCTGTTTTTAATCACACAGTAGGGACCAATCCGCACACCTTCACCAAGCGCTACTTCCCCTTCAAACACACATCCCACGTCAATAAATACATCGTGACCACAGGTCAGCTTGCCACGTATATCAAGCCTTGCCGGGTCAGCAAGGGCAACCCCTTGTTCCATCAGCTTATCGGCCAGCTGCTGCTGATAGGCACGCTCTAGCCGGGCCATCTGAGCGCGGTTGTTCACCCCTTCAACCTCTACTGCGGTGGCTGGTTGGGCGGTACATACTTTAATGCCATCTTTAGCGGCCATGGCAATCACATCGGTTAAGTAGTATTCACCCTGGGCGTTTTCAGCGGAAAGCTGGGGGAGCCAGCGTTTTAGCTGGGCGCTGGTCATCGCCATAATACCGGTATTGCATTCGGTAATCGCCAGCTGTGCGGGAACGGCATCCTTTTGCTCAACAATAGCTACCGCGTCACCTGCCTCGTTACGCACAATGCGCCCATAACCGGAAGGGTCGTCTAGAGTGACGGTTAACAGCCCCATATGCTGCTCATCCACCTGGGCTAACAGGGCATTTAACGATTCGCGTCGAATCAGCGGCACATCCCCATAAAGCACCAGCACGTTACCACTACCTAACTGGGGCTGCGCTTGGGCAACCGCGTGGCCAGTGCCTTTTTGCTCAGCCTGAATGGCAAAGGAAACAGCACTTTCAGCGAGCGCTTCGCGCAGCTGTTCAGCGCCATGACCAATCACGACGTGGGTACGCGTTGGGTTAAGCCCAGCCGCCGTATCCAGCACGTGTTGTACCATGGGCTTGCCTGCCAAGGTGTGAAGTACTTTGGGCGTTTGCGAGCGCATGCGGGTGCCTTTTCCCGCGGCAAGGATGACAATATCGAGGTCTTGCATCTTATTCACCTGTGGCCGTTTGGCGTGGGGCAGACGGGTCTTCCCAGGCATCAATACCTAGTTCCTCCACCAGCGCGTCACCGAAATAGTTGATAAATGCGGGGGTGCCAAGGCTTTGCCATTGGCCTTCATCAATTTTAATTAACAACAGCGCATTTAGATCGTGCTCCAGTGCCAGCTGCATACCGGCTTCACTGCCGGTTACGGTTAGCGCGGTGGCCCAGGCATCGGCCCACGCATTAGAAGGGTGAAACACGGAAACAGACGCTAAACGGTTATTGACCGGGCGGCCGGTGCGCGGGTCGATGGTGTGCGAGTAGCGCTCGCCATCTTCCTCAAAATAGTTGCGGTAATCGCCTGAAGTCGCCAACGACATATTGTCCAGTGGCAGTATATGTTGCGCCTCCTGCGGCCCCGTATGAGGTACTTCGATGCCGATACGCCACGGTGTTTGCTCATCAGGATGGCGATAACCACGCGCAATAATGTCTCCCCCTAGGTTCACCAAGTAGTGCTCGATGCCCTGTTGATCAAGGTAGGCAGCTACGCGGTCGACACCGTGGCCTTTAGCAACGCCAGACAGGTCGGCGAATACATCACGCGTACGCCGCGCCTGCATGCTTTGGGTGTCTACGTCGATCGCGTCATACCCTACGATAGCTAAGCGCTCGTTTAGCTCGTCCTCAGAAGGCACTTCTTCCGGGCGGGCTTCTGGGCCAAAACTCCATAAATTGACCAAACCGCCCACGGTAATATCGAACGCACCGCCACTCTCCTCGGATACCGACCGACTAATAGAGAGCACTTCAATCAATTCATTAGAGAGGGGCTGCCACTCGTTGAGGGGTGCCTCGTTAAAGGCAATCAGCTCTGCATCGTCACGATAGGTCGACATCGCTTGATCAACGCTCTCAAGCTCTGCCAGGAACCCCTCTTCAAGCGCGTTAGCCTCGCCTTGGGTCAACGGATCCATCACCGTTACCTGATAGAAAGAGCCAAAGATAGCGCCTTCAAAACGAACGGGAGCATCCAGGGGGCGATCGTTTTCTGAACAGCCTGCAAGTAAGAAAGTGGCTAGCAGCACTACGCCGACAGCACCTGACAAACGGTGGTAGCGATTCATTATATTTCCCTTGAACAATTAGGTATGCGTATTAAAAGTGGAAAAACCACAGTAGCCAAGCACCAAACAGCACCCGGTACACTACAAACGGCTGCATCCCCAGCTTTTTAATAATAACGAGGAAGTAGTGTATGCAGAGGTAAGCACTGATGCCTGATAGCAGAGCGCCCATCAACATAGCCGGCCAATCGATCAGTTCGGGGTTTTGAATCAGCCCGACCACTTCCAAGCCACCTGCCAAAATAATCACTGGAATAGAAAGCAGGAAAGAGAAGCGTGCCGCCCCTTCTCGGCTCATGCCCACCAGCAGCGCAGCGGTAATGGTAATACCGGAACGCGAGGTGCCTGGAATCAGCGCCAGCGCCTGGGCAAAGCCGATAATCAGTACATCTTTCAGGCCCAGGCTATATTCACTACGTGTCCCGCGCTTTTTCCAGTCGGCATACCCTAACAGCAGTCCAAAACCAATGAGACTGATGCCGATAATCAACGTTGAGCGCATCTGGTCTGCTATCAAATCACGGCTTAAAAAGCCTATGACACAAACGGGTAATGTCGCTAGCGCCACCCAGAATCCTAACCGGGCGTCTTCATCGACCCCTTTACCCTGTAGAGCGGTGACGCTGCTTTTGAGCATCCGCAAAATTTCATATCTAAAGTAAAGAATAACGGCGGCTAAGCTCCCTAAATGAAGGGCAACATCAAAAGCTAAGCCTTGGTCTTCCCAGGCAGTGAGCACCGGCACTAGAATTAGGTGGGCTGAGCTTGAAATTGGCAGGAACTCGGTCAATCCCTGAACTACCGCTAATACAACAACTTGTAGCCAATCCATACGGCATCCCAATGTCAGTGAATAGTAAGCGAGAATGGACACAAGAATACACGTCAGATGAGGTGCTGTCCGCCTGCAAATTTTAAAACATTGACATCGTTTGTGGGGGCTTTTAGCATGGCGCTGCTTTTTAGTAGTGTTTTTAAATAAAGCAGTATTAAAAAGCTCATCGCTACAGCGTCTAACTTATAGACGATTACCTTTCTAATTGATTAACGAGGTTACGAGAGCAGCCCATGGAAGATCCCAGTAGTCGATTATGCATGCGTGAGGCAGCCTATAGGCTTGGCCCGTTAGCGCATACGACTAGCCTTTAAGCGCTCTCTGCTCTTTCAGGCTATCGTAGCCTGACACCTCTTATTTTGCCTACCTTACTTGCTGCCTCGCGCTCATCGCGAGGTAACTGTGTTACTCGCCATTACCAATAATTGATCGTACTGCGTTTAAGATGATGCATAGTGATAGTTAAGCCCATGATCACAAGAAAGATCATTGCTAACTATCCTAACACTCCCTTAAGCGCCGTGGATTTATAACACTCTTATAACGCTTGCAAACTTATAAGCGTTATAAGACAGGGTTGTCTCGCCTTTAAAACGGATATTCCGGAGGCGACACATGAGCTATGCCGTATTAGCTGCGTCATTACGCAGCGCTATGCAGCGCAATGACCAAAGCGCGATTTCCCACGTTGTTTCAGAAATGCAGCCTGCTGATATTGCGGATTTTGCCCGCTATGAACCAGCCTATACCGTGCTCTCTCTGCTGATGCTGCTACCCGAGGAGCAGCGTGGCTCTACATTTGGCTACCTAGAGGCCGAACAGCAGCGCGATATTGCTGAAAAAATGACAGATGAGGAGCTCGCAAAATTAGTCTCTTCAATGGATGCAGATGAGCGTGCTGATCTGTTTCACCTTGTGGAGCCTGGCCGTCAACCGGCCATACTTCGCCAGCTCTCTAAACGTGAGCGCGATGATCTGCGCAAACTAGCCAGCTATGAGGAAGGCACCGCTGGTGCGGTAATGACGTCCGAGTATGTAGCTGTCCCTGACAACATTGACGTTGCTGAAGCGTTAAGCCTACTACGTGCTAGTGCGCCGGATGCAGAAACGATCTATCAGATCTACTGTGTGGACACGCTAGGGCGCTTAAAAGGAGCGGTTTCACTGCGCCAGCTGATCTTAGCGGCGCCTCACCTGCCCATCACGGAGCTGATGGTTGAGGATGTAGTCTTCATCACTGCGGATACGCCCCAAGAAGAGGCAAGCCGACTTATTGCGCGTTACGACTTGTTGGCGCTGCCGGTGATTAACGGAGGTGAGCGCCTAGTCGGCATCGTCACCTACGATGATGCGATGGACGTCGCCGAAGAGGAAGCCACTGAAGACATACATAAAGGCGTCTCAGTGGGCAAACTGGAGGGCAGCCTACGCTCAGCTAGTTTTTTTGAGCTCTACCGCAAACGCGTGGTGTGGCTTGTGCTGTTAGTGTTTGCCAATATTTTTTCCGGCGCGGGCATTGCCCATTTCGAAGAAACCATTGAAGCCTATATTGCGCTCGTCTTTTTCCTTCCCCTGCTGGTTGATAGCGGCGGTAACGCAGGCTCGCAGGCTGCCACGCTGATGGTTCGTGGGATGGCAACCGGCGATGTACGCACCCGTGACTGGGCAAAAATGCTAGGCCGTGAAGTAGGCGTGGCACTCGGGCTTGGCTTGACGATGGCGTTAGCAGTATCAGTCGTAGGTGTTTTCCGTGCAGGGACGGAAATCGCCATGGTGGTGGCGCTCTCCATGGTACTGATTGTGATGGTCGGCAGCCTAATCGGTATGATTCTGCCCTTCATTTTGCAGCGGTTTAATGTTGATCCAGCGACCGCCTCGGCGCCACTGGTCACATCTATTGCTGACGCGTCAGGGGTGCTGATCTACTTTGCGCTAGCTACCGCTATCCTGGGCCTGCCCAGCTAATGAATCAGGAGGTCAGCTGATGACCTTATTTGCTCAACTCTCAGCTCAATTACAGCCACTATGGCCGCTAATGCTAGCGGCCGTTCTGGGCGCTTCCGTTGGGCTGGAAAGGCAATGGCGGCAGCGCATGGCGGGGCTGCGCACCAATGCACTGGTGGCGCTAGGCGCCGCCAGTTTTACCCTTATGTCGATGATGGTGGAGGGTGAAATCAGCCCAACACGCATGGCAGCTCAAGTGGTATCAGGCATAGGTTTTCTTGGTGCGGGTGTGATAATGAAAGAGGGTGCCAATATCCGCGGCCTCAATACGGCAGCGACGCTTTGGTGCTCAGCGGCTATCGGCGTCATGGCGGGCGCCGGGTTTTATGTGCCTGCCATCTTCGTTGCCGTCTGTATTCTGGCCGTCAATATTTTGCTGCGCCCGCTGGTTTTGCTGATTAACCGGCAGCCCATTGAAAGCAGTCAAGAGGAGGGAGATTGGCAGTACGAGTTAAACATTACCTGTCATAATGATCACGAAGCGCATATTCGTGCGTTGCTACTTCAGGGGTTACTAGGCGATGCGTTACAATTGCAAAAATTGGAAAGCGTCCATCGAGAAGATGAGCGCACAGTTCGCGTAACGGCCAAACTCTTGGCAACAGAGCGTCACGATGCCTTAGTTGAAAAAGTAATCGGACGCCTGAGCCTGGAACCATCAGTCAGCACGGCTGGCTGGGACATCTCATGACACAAATGATTGAGCAGCACCATAGCCAGGAAGCGAAACGGGTTACGTACATCGGTGCGTGGCTAGACGGTATTCTTAGCGTGGTCAAGGTCGCCATCGGCTTTATGGTGGGTTCAGCGGCGCTGATCGCCGATGGCATTCACTCCCTTTCTGACTTAGTGACTGACGGCTTCGTGCTGGCAGCGATTCATTATGGGCGCCAAGAACCGGATATTGACCACCATTACGGCCATGGCCGTATCGAAACCCTGACGACTCTGCTGCTCGGCAGTGTATTGATCTTCGTTGCAGGCGGGATTGCCTGGTCAAGCTTAGACCGCCTGTTCAGCGGCACCGAGGTGGGTGCCCCTGGTATGCTGGCTATCATAGTGGCCATTTTAGCACTGCTGAGCAAAGAGTGGATCTTCCGCTACACCATGCGGGTCGCCAAGCGTGTCAACTCAAAGCTGCTTGAGGCCAATGCCTGGCACTCACGCAGCGATGCGCTCTCTACAGCAGTGGTGCTGGTGGCACTCATTGGTGCCCAGTTTGGTTTTGGCTGGTTAGATGCGGTGGCCGCGATTGTGGTTGGCTTGCTGGTCGGTAAAGTCGGTTGGGATCTGTTGTGGGAGTCGGCTAGAGAGCTGGTCGACACTGCCTTACCCGAGGATGTCCAGCAGCAAATGCACGATGTCGCCTGCAGTGTCCCTGGCGTTGATAGCGTGCATGATTTACGTACTCGCCAGTCGGCTGGCTGGGTGATGGTCGATTTGCATGTGGTCGTGGGCCCTAAAATCACCGTATCGGAAGCCCATGAAATTGGTAACGAAGTAAGCCGCCGCCTGCGAAATGGGTTTCCACTGCTCACCGATGTTATTTTCCACGTAGACCCCGAGGACGACGCTGGGGAGGGCGACCCCAGCCGTTTACCGGGCCTGCCACTGCGCCCTGAAGTGGAAGCGGCATTGAATGAGCGCTGGTATCGCCATCCTGTATGGCGAACATTAAGTGAGCTACAGCTGCACTACTTGGACGATAAAGTATCGGTTTCTTTGATTATTGGTGACGCGGTGAACCAACCCCCCCAATGCCTTGCCAGCCAGCTTAAAAGCTTAGCCAGCGATATCGAGTGGCTGGGCCATGTAGAGATCCTCTTCATTACTCGCGCTGCGAGTAATGCACCTTAATACGCTTATAAGCAGGTGGCTTAGCCAGTGGCAGCTGCCTCCCTGGCCGGCATTGTTACTACGCGTAGCCTTTTATAGCGGCCTGTGGTGGGTCATCACGGAAGGTAACGGGCATATCGGGTTAGGCGTTGTGTTAGCGCTTCTCATCGCCCTGTGCGCACCGCTCAATATAGCCACTTGGCCGAAGCAGCTACGCTGGTGGAAGCTGCCGGGTTTTATCGGATTTGTACTCAAACATAGCCTTTTGGGTGCGCTTGAAGTGGCACGATTAGCATTAGCCCGACGCTATCAGGCCAATACGCACACCCAGCACTATCGCTTTCGCCGCTTAACGCATCACCCTCAGCAGTTGCTCATGGCCAACCTGGTCAACCTAACCCCTGGCACTCTGACGCTACGGCTTCACAACGATACGCTCGCGATTCACATCCTCCACCATCACCCGCAGGTAGAAGCGCAGCTTCAGGTGCTTGAAAGCCGCATCGCAGCGCTCTATGGTCTGAGTGATGAACCTTGAAACAGGATTTTTAAAGAGGGGTTAACCATCGTTTATTTACTGGCCAGCGCTGTGCTGCTGGCAAACGCTGTGGTATCGCTTTGGCGGCTCTACCGGGGGCCTACCAGCGCTGACCGGATGCTGGCGGTGGAGTTTTTTACAACGTCGGCGCTGGCCATCATACTGCTATTTAGTGCCTACTTTACCCTCCCGGCCTTAGTGGATATTGCCCTGCTGTTTGCCCTACTGGCCGCGCTGGGCACCGCAAATTTCGTTGTGCGGCACCACCCGCCCCAGCGAGAGGAGCCAGATAACGATGCGTGAGCTGCTGGGCGCTGGGTTTATTCTCCTGGGTATCCCCTTTTTTATTGCTAGTACAGTGGGCCTACTGCGCTTTCCTGATGTTTATACCCGCCTACACGCCCTTACCAAGGCAGATAACATTGGTTTAGGGCTAATCTGTTTAGGCCTTGCCCTACAGGCCAACAGTGTCGCCGTCGCCCTTAAGATAGCGCTGATTTGGGGTCTGATTCTGTTAGCATCAAGCACGGGGGCTACCTTGATTGCGACCTCCGCCATACGCCACGGCCCCGCTCCTCTGCGCCGTAATGACGAAGACACCCATGCTGGCCGTTGACCTGCTACTCGCCCTAGCGGCACTCGCCACTGCAGGCCAGTGCCTACTGCTACCCGGTCTATTTCGGGCAGTGGCCAATTTGATGGCGTTTGGTCTTGTAATGGCGCTTATTTGGGTGCGTTTAGAAGCCCCTGATGTGGCGCTAGCCGAGGCTGCCATTGGCGCAGGCATTACCGGCGCTTTGCTGCTCACCGCCCTTGGGCAGCTGCCTGCGTCCCAGCGCAGTATTCAACCTACGCGCGACCGTCCTTTACGCCTACTCATCCCCATAACGCCGTTGGTGCTGTTAATAGCCGGTGTACTCTGGGCAACCGTATTGGCTCTCCCTAAACCCGGTTTGGTTGAAGAAGTAGCAGCGGTACTGCCAAAGAGTGGTGCTGAGCATACGGTGACCGCGATTCTGCTCAACCTGCGAGGAATCGATACCTTACTGGAAATCGCCGTTATGCTTTGCGCGGTTGCCGCTATTTGGTCACTCCAACAAGCGATTCCTCCGCCAGCCCTAGGCGGCCACTACCCAGGCCTGCCGACGCTGGCGCGCTGGCTACACCCTTTGTTTTTATTGATGTTTAGCTATTTTCTCTGGCAAGGAACCCATGCGCCGGGGGGGGCTTTTCCCGCTGGCGCCGTACTGGGTGCTGGAGGCGTGTTGCTGCTGTTAACCGGCAGCATCACCTGGATGCATCAACGAGATTTTAACCTGCTGCTACGCTGGCTGCTGGCGGCGGGGTTATTGCTCTTTCTAGCCACCGCGTTAGGCGGTTTACTAATGACCGGTACGCTCTACGGTTTACCGCCTCAATTAGCGGGCTACTTTATTATGGCGATTGAAGTAGCGACGGCCCTCTCTATCGCGCTCATGTTGATGGCCTTTTATCTTTTTGGGCGGCCAGGAGCCCCGCGATGACACACCTGTTCAGCAACATAGCGCTGACCACCGAAACGCTTTTTGCCTTGGTGGCTTCTCTTCTGGTGGCGCTCGCGCTGACGAGCGTGTTTACCGCGCGGCACCTAATCCGGCGCTTACTGGCGCTTAATATCCTCTCAAGCGCGGTGTTTTTGCTGCTGGTATTAATAGCACGTACCGCCGATGGTACTGATCCCGTTCCCCACGCCTTGGTGCTAACCGGCATTGTTGTGTCGGTTAGCACAACAGCCGTGGTGCTAGCGCTCTATCTGCGTCGCTACCGCATGAAGCCACCATGCTGACGCAGCCTCTTCCCCTAAGCGCTAGCAGCATACCTGCGCTGTTAGTCATCGTCCCTTTATTGCTGTGCATAGCCGCATTTACCCAGCGTTTACGGGTTAAGCATCAGTTGATTATTGGGATATCGCTAATCGCGCTAGGCAACGCCTTAGGGGCCTGGCAGCTTAGCCTTAGCCCCGAGTGGACGCTAGGCGGTTGGGCACTACCCATAGGCATACGTTGGCACCTTGACCCCGCGGGGCTTGCGCTACTTAGCTTAACCACCGTGGTAGCTAGTGTCGCTAGCCTGACGGCCTACGGTGAAAAAGCCAAACAAGGCGAATACTGGACGCTATGGTGGTTAATGTGGGCGGCACTTAATGCCCTATGGCTCACCCAAGATCTGTTTAACGCCTATGTGGCGCTTGAGCTATTAACCTTAAGCGCCGCTGGCTTAATAGCGCTGTCACCCAAAGACCCCTACGGCTTTTCCGCGCTTCGCTATGTGATGGTGGCGCTTATTGCGTCGCTTTTGTACTTGCTGGGGGTGGGGCTTATGTATGGTACCCACGCCACGCTAGACATCAATTTACTCAGCGAGCGGGCGTCTTCTGACATGCTGCATGGAATGGCGGCACTGTGCATGACGCTTGGGCTAATGATGAAAGCGGCGCTGGTGCCAGTGCACAGCTGGTTACCCCAAGCCCACACCCGGGCCACCCCGCCGGTCAGCGCCATGTTGTCCGCAGTGGTGGTCGCGGTCGCGCTTTATTGGCTGTGGCAACTCTGGCAAGGGCCTTTCCAAGGGCTTTCGATGCAGCCACTGTTTGCCTTTTTAGGCGGACTTTCACTGCTCTGGGGAGGGTTTAATGCACTCCAACAAACGCAGTTAAAGCGCTTAATTGCCTACTCGACAATTTCTCAGATGGGCTATGCACTGCTGATCCTGAGCCTTTCCCCTGAGCTGAGCACTTACCCCCTCGCCCAGCAAGGGGCGACCACGCTGCTGGTTGCCCACGGTTTGGCTAAAGCTGGACTATTTTTAACCGCCGGTTTCCTGGTGGCTTATCACCAAAGCGACCAGTTGCGGCAGCTTACCGGCAGTGCCTATCAGCTGCCTTGGCTGTGGGCAGGCTTTGCCCTCTCAGCGGCCAGCTTAATAGGGCTACCGCCCAGCGGCGGTTTTGTCGGTAAATGGTGGCTTTTTATAGGGCTTTTAGAGCAACAACGCTGGTTAAGCGCCATCGCTTTTCTCCTGGGAACACTGCTGACCGCCGCTTACTTAGCCCGTGTGCTTACCATTGCGTTGCGCCCGGCAGCGGGCACTCCAATAACGCTGGCCCCTAGCGTCCTCTCTGCACTCGCTCCCTTACTGCTCGGCGGGTTAGCGTGGTGCGTGGGGATTATTTTATTAATTCATCATGATTACTTTTCACTGCCTCACATTGACCGTACCAACGGTTTTTTTGCGCTACCGGCACTGCTGATTTGGCCGTTAGTGCTCGCTTGGCAGCACTGGCGCCCCTCACCACCCTCACACTTTTTCAGCGTACTGCTGTGGCTAAGCGCACTGCTCCATGCCGTTGCTCTGACTGCTCAAGAGTGGCTGACGTTTTATACCGCGCTGGCTTGGCTGGGAGTGATGGGGTGGCTGTTGATTTTACACGGCACAAACCGTACTGCTGCACAGGTCTATTTGGCCATGATGCTGCTCGCAGAGGTCTTACTGTTTGCCGCGACCGCCAGCCTGGTACTACAGGGAGCGCTCAGCGTTACAAACGCCACCTTTGCCACTCTTTCAACAGGCACAGCGCTGCTCATAGGGGGAGGATTAGCCATTAAAGCAGGCGTGTTAGGCGTACACGGCTGGCTACCCATTGCTCACCCTGCTGCACCTGCGTTGGCCAGTGCGCTGCTGTCTGGTGTGATGATTAAGCTAGGTATTTTAGGGTTACTGCGGCTGACACCCCCAAACGCTGAAGGTTTACCCATTGGCCAGCTGCTGTTTTATTGGGGGCTAATGGGCGCACTTTATGGCGGCATACGCGGCACGTTAGCAACACTGCCTAAAGCGGTATTGGCATGGTCCAGCGTCGGCCAAATTGGGCTATTAACAGCAGGGCTTGGCGCACTGCTCTGGATACCTGAAAGTGATGCCCTGCGTACCGTTCTTATGCTACTGGTGATTAGCCATGGCCTCGCTAAAGCGGCGCTGTTTATTGGCGCAGGGCAATGGCGTTACCTTGCGGGCTACCAGCGATGGTGGGTAGCTGCAGGCATGGTTATCGCTGCCCTTTCACTGGTGGGCGTACCGTTGAGCGGCGGGCTATATATTAAAAGCTGGCTGACATACGCAATGAACAGCCAAGGCTTAGCGGGAGAGCTATTAACCCTGGCCAGTGTGGCAACCGCAGGCGCCATGCTGCGGTTCGGTTGGTTACTTTTAAAACATCCGACTGAATCAACGCTCGACGGCAAAACGTCACCACACCGCTGGCTCTGGGGGGGATGGTTTATCCTCTGCGCCAGCGCTTGGCTAGTGCCGCTTATTTGGTGGTGGTGGCTGCCCTACCCCGGAAGCTGGTTAGCAGCCAACATGAAAGCCCTAGGGATAGTCATGGTTAGTGGAAGCGCTGCCATAGCAATAGCGTACCTGCGTATAACCAGCGCTTTTCAGCTGCCTCCATTGCCGCTGCCGCAACGCATACCACAATGGAGCCAGGCAAGCCGCGTTCGGCTTGCCTGGCGCATTGAGCGCCAGCTACGGCACTGGCCCGTCATCGGTCTTATGCTGCTCATCGTAGCTGGGCTTTTTATAGCGATATATTAACGCATAGCGTTTGAGGTTATAGCGGTTCGCTACATGCTTACATCAGCCAAAATGGCGGTGGCAATACTGAAGTAAATCAGTACGCCCGTGGCATCAATCAACGTAGTGACCAGCGGCGCTGATGCCGTCGCCGGGTCGACTTTAAAGCGCTCTAGCAAAAATGGCAGGCACATACCCATTATGCTGCCAAATATCACAATCGTGATCATACTAAGCGCAACGATCATACCTACTGCTTCACCACCGCGCATAACGCCTATCGGTGCTACTGCTAACGCCATTGTCAGGCCCAGTGACCCGGCTACCAGCAGCTCACGGCCAAGCATTTTGCTCCAATCTTTGACACCCACATCACCGGTTGCCATACCCCGCACCATCAGCGTTGCTGCCTGGGCACCCGCATTACCCCCACTACCAATCAGCAGCGGTAAGAAGAAGACCAGCGCCACTTGAGCAGCAATGGTGTCTTCAAAGTAAGCAATACCCGCGCCTGAAAACAGATTGGCAAACACCAGCAGTACTAGCCAGAAGACCCGTTTACGATAAAGGCTCCATAGCGGTACACGGCTAACGCCATCTTCCAGCTGGCCGATCGACATCCCCTTGTGGATATCTTCAGTGGCCTCTGATTCGGCGACATCCATCGCGTCATCGTGGGTGACAATCCCCACCATGCGACCGTCAGTGTCGACCACAGGTAAAGCGAGTAAGTCGTAGCGGGCGACAATACGCGCGACTTCTTCCTGCTCTTCATCAACGGGGGTGTGGATAACATCTTTAATCATGATGTCATCCACCAGCGCACCAGGGCGTGCCACCATTAGCTGACGCAATGACATCGTACCGATCAGTTGCCCTTCACTATCAAGCACATAAAGCTGATAAACCGTTTCCGCATCGGGGGCTGTTTGGCGCACCCGCATCATGGCTTGCGACACCGTCATGCCACTGGCTATTGCCACATAGTCAGAGGTCATGATGGCGCCTGCGGTGCCCTCTTCATAACTCGATAGACGCTTTAGGTCTTCCCGCTCTTGATGGGCCATACGGCGCAGCAGCGCCTCGCGGCGATCTTCATCAAGCAAGTTGAACAAGTCAGCCCGCTCATCAGAGCCCATCTCCCCAAGAAGCTTGAGCACCTGGGTATCCGACAGCTCACCGACGACTTCAAGCTGGCTTTCACCCGGTAAGTAACCCAGTACGTTGGCTGCTCGCTCGGTGGAGAGGATATCAAGTACTGACAGCGCTACCGGCAACTCCTCATCATCTTCGATGAGCTCTTCAAGCACTTCACCAATATCTGCCGAACGTATTTCCGAGAGCCGTTCGGAAAGCAGAGCTTTACTCGGCTCTTCTTTAACCAACTCGTCTAGAAGCTCATTTTTTAATTCCTGCAAGGTTTCATCATTCAATGACATCGCTATCTCCCTTTTTGCAGGCCCGTTTTAGCCGATAAAGTACTGCAGACAAGCTCAATGACTGCATACGCCGCTTATATTAACAGACAAAAAAAACGCCCCTTAAACCCTAACGGGTTCAAGGGGCGATTTATACACGCCAGAGGCGTGTTTTTAGCCTTTACCAGCCTTTTTACGCAGCTGCTGGATCGTTCGCAGCTGGGCAACGGCTTCGGCAAGTTCAGCAGCAGCACGGGTATAATCCAGCTCCGCTGACTTGTCGTTGAAGGCTTTCAGCGCCTGTTGACGCGCTTCTTCGGCTGCAGCCTCGTTGAGGTCACTGGCACGCGAAGCCGCATCGGCCAAAATCGTCACCACATCCGGTTGGACTTCCATGAAACCACCCGAGACAAAGAAGTTTTCTTCCTTGCCATCATCGTGGATCACGCGGATCGGACCCGGCTGAAGCTCAGTCAGCAGCGGTACGTGACCCGGCAAAATACCCAAGTCACCCATGACCCCAGAAGCCACAACCTGCTCTACCTTGCCCGAGAAGATAGACGCTTCAGCGCTGACGATATTGCAAGTGAAGCTATTCGCCATAGCGAATCCCCCTAATGGACGGGATTACTTCTTCATCTGGTTGGCTTTGTCGACAGCTTCGTCGATGGAGCCGACCATGTAGAAGGCCTGTTCCGGCAGATCGTCATACTCACCCGCGAGGATGCCCTGGAAGCCAGCAATAGTATCTTTCAGAGAAACATACTTACCGGGCGAACCAGTGAATACCTCGGCAACGAAGAACGGCTGCGACAGGAAGCGCTGGATTTTACGCGCACGAGATACGGCCAGCTTATCTTCATCAGACAGCTCGTCCATACCCAAAATCGCGATAATGTCCTTCAGCTCCTTGTAACGCTGCAAAACGTTCTGCACGCCACGTGCTGTGTTGTAGTGTTCTTCACCAACGACCAGCGGGTCCAACTGACGCGACGTCGAGTCCAGCGGATCGATAGCCGGATAGATACCTAGCTCAGCAATCGAACGTGCCAGTACAACGGTGGCGTCCAGGTGCGAGAAGGTGGTAGCCGGCGACGGGTCAGTCAAGTCATCCGCAGGGACGTAAACGGCTTGTACGGAAGTGATAGAACCGGTTTTGGTCGAGGTGATACGCTCTTGCAGAACGCCCATCTCTTCAGCCAGTGTCGGCTGGTAACCTACCGCAGACGGCATACGACCCAACAGTGCAGATACCTCGGTACCGGCCAGGGTGTAGCGGTAGATGTTATCAACGAACAGCAGAACGTCGCGGCCTTCATCACGGAATTTCTCAGCGATGGTCAAGCCAGTCAAGGCTACGCGCAAGCGGTTGCCGGGCGGCTCGTTCATCTGACCGTATACCAGCGCTACCTTGTCGATAACGTTGGATTCAGTCATCTCATGATAGAAGTCGTTACCCTCACGCGTACGCTCACCAACACCGGCAAATACTGAGTAGCCGCTGTGTTCGGTGGCGATGTTGCGGATAAGCTCCATCATGTTAACGGTTTTACCAACACCCGCACCGCCGAACAGACCGACTTTACCGCCTTTCGCGAAGGGGCAAACCAAGTCGATTACTTTGATACCGGTTTCCAGCAGCTCGTTAGAGGCTGCCTGGTCGGCATAGCTCGGTGCTTTACGGTGAATCGGCATGCGCTCTTGCTCACCGATGTCACCCGCTTCATCAATCGGCTCGCCGAGAACGTTCATGATACGGCCCAGCGTTTCCTTACCAACCGGTACGGAAATCGCGGCACCTGTGCTGGTCACGTCCAAGCCACGTTTCAAGCCCTCAGTAGAGCCCATGGCGATGGTGCGCACCACGCCGTCGCCCAGCTGCTGCTGGACTTCGAGGATGGTCTCAGCATTGGAGACCTTCAGCGCGTCGTAGACCTTGGGCACAGAGTCCCGCGGAAACTCTACGTCAATCACCGCGCCGATGATTTGTACGATACGTCCGCTCATCTTGGTTCCTCTCAAAAACCTGCAAATGAAACCTGTCTGCCGGGAGCCACCTAAGCATTGGCTAGCTCCCTAGGCGTTATACGGCAGAAGCGCCGCCGACGATCTCAGAAATTTCCTGGGTGATGGCGGCCTGACGGGCCTTGTTGTATACCATCTCCAGATCGTCGATCAGGTTGCCCGCGTTATCAGTGGCACTCTTCATAGCGATCATTCGGGCGGCCTGCTCGCACGCACCGTTTTCGACTACCGCCTGATACACCTGCGATTCGATGAATCGAACCAACAGGCTGTCTAGCAACGCCTTGGCATCCGGTTCATACAGGTAGTCCCAGCTTCCGGGACGGGCGTTTTCTTCGTCATGCTTCGCTTCAGCGCCCATATCGGGCGATAACGGAAGAATCTGACGTACAACGGGACGCTGTGTCATGGTATTAACGAATTCGTTATATACCACGTACAGACGGTCTAAACGCCCGTCGTCGTACGCTTCGAGCATGACCTTGATACTACCGATCAGACCCTCAACCGTCGGTGCTCCCCCTAACCCGCTTTTGGCGGCAACCAGATTGCCCCCGTAGTTACGGAAAAAGGCACCGGCTTTCGAGCCAAGGGCACAGAAATCCAGCTCAACACCCTCTTGTTTCCAGGCCATGGCATCTTTCAATACCGCCTTAAACAAGTTGACGTTTAAGCCGCCACATAGGCCGCGGTCGGTAGATACCACAATGTAACCGACACGGCTGACGGGGCGCTCCACCATATAACGGTGTTTGTCGTCCTGCTCAATATCAGCATCCGCAATGTGAGCAACCACGTTACGGATCTGATTAGCATAGGGCTGACTGGCCTTCATCAGATCTTGTGCTTTACGCATTTTCGATGCAGCCACCATTTCCATGGCGCTGGTAATCTTCTGCGTATTTTTAATGCTCCCGATCTGGGTGCGTATCTCTTTTGCAGCTGCCATAGCGATCTACCCTTCGTTCGTGGCTCTCAGAAAGCATGCTAGCCCGCCCGCAGGCGGGCCGGACATTACCAGCTCTGAGTCGCCTTGAACTTCTCGAGACCCGACTTCAAGCCGTCCTGAATCTCGCCATTGTAGTCGCCGGTCTGGTTGATCTTGTCGAGCAGGTCGCCGTGCTCAGACTTCATGTAGTCGTGCAGGGCACGCTCGAAGTCCAACACTTTATCGACGCTCACATCATCCAGGTGACCTTCGTTAGCGGCGTACAGAGACAGCGCCATTTGCGCCACAGACATCGGCGAGTACTGATTCTGCTTCATCAGCTCCGTAACACGCTGACCGTGCTCAAGCTGCTTGCGCGTTGCTTCATCAAGATCAGACGCAAACTGCGAGAACGCCGCCAGTTCACGGTACTGAGCCAATGCCAGACGCACACTACCGCCCAGTTTCTTGATGATTTTAGTCTGTGCAGCACCACCAACACGAGAAACCGAGAGACCTGCGTTAATCGCCGGACGAATACCGGAGTTAAACAGGTTAGTTTCCAGGAAGATCTGACCATCGGTGATCGAAATCACGTTGGTCGGAACGAATGCTGATACGTCGCCACCCTGGGTTTCAATGATCGGTAGCGCGGTTAAAGAACCGGTTTTACCTTTCACTTCACCGTTAGTGAACTTCTCTACGTAGTCAGCGTTAACGCGGGCAGCGCGCTCCAGCAGACGCGAGTGGAGATAGAAAACGTCACCAGGGTAGGCTTCACGGCCCGGCGGACGACGCAGCAGCAAGGACACCTGGCGATAAGCCACAGCCTGCTTGGATAGATCATCATAAACGATCAGTGCGTCTTCACCGCGGTCGCGGAAGTACTCACCCATGGTGCAGCCAGAATAAGCGGCCAGGAACTGCATGGGTGCCGGATCGGCAGCGCCAGCAGCGACAACGATGGTATGTTCCATCGCGCCATGCTCTTCAAGCTTGCGGACGACGTTAGCAATGGTCGACTGCTTTTGACCGATGGCTACGTAGACACAGGTAACGCCTTTGCCTTTCTGGTTGATGATCGCATCGATAGCAATAGCGGACTTACCAATCTGACGGTCACCGATGATCAGCTCACGCTGACCACGACCGATTGGTACCATGGCATCGATAGATTTCAAACCGGTTTGGATTGGCTCATCAACGGACTGACGGGTAATAACGCCGGGCGCTACTTTTTCTACCGCGTCGGTCATTTTCGCGTTGATGTCGCCTTTGCCATCGATGGGGTTACCCAACGCATCGACAACACGACCAATCAGCTCAGGGCCCACCGGCACTTCAAGAATACGACCGGTACACTGGGCGGTCATGCCTTCTTCAAGCTGCAGGTAGTCACCCAGGACAACGGCACCTACGGAGTCACGCTCCAGGTTAAGTACCATGCCGAAAATGCTGTTGGGGAATTCAATCATTTCACCAAACATCGCGTCTTCGAGGCCGTGAATTTTCACGATACCGTCGGAAACGCTGACGATGGTGCCCTGATTACGGGCTTCGGATGCGACGTCAAGCTTCTCAATTCGCTGCTTGATGATGTCGCTGATCTCGGAAGGATTCAGTTGCTGCATGCCATGTCCCTCAGACTCAAATGGTCAGCGCTTCGGAAAGGCGGTTCAATCGACCACGCACCGACCCGTCAATGACGGTGTCGCCGGCACGCAGGATGACACCGCCAATAAGCGACTTGTCCACCTGAGTAGTAATGGAGATTTCGCGATTCAGACGTTTCTTGAGCGCGGTTGCTAGCTTGGTCTTCTGCTTGCTGTCCAGCTTGTAAGCTGAAACCACAGTGACGTCGATACGCTTTTCATGCTCTGCGCGTAGGCGCTCAAACTGATCAGCAATAGCATCCAGCGTCGCTAAGCGGCGCTGATCAGCTAAGGTGGTCAGAAAGCGTTTGAACGCATCATCTGCGTTGTCGGTCAGCATTTCTGCCAACAGTTCCACTTTCTTTTCACTGCTGAGTTTAGGGCTACCTAACAGGCCAGCAACTTGACGATCTTTGACGATTGATCCCGCCATTGCCAGTGCCTGTGACCAAGCGTCAAGCGCCTGATGATCGCGCGCGTATTCAAACGCCGCGTTGGCGTAAGGACGAGCGACGGTAGATTGTTCCGCCATGGGTCACCTCCTTACAGTTCAGCGGCAAGCTTATCAAGCAAGTCGCGGTGCGCTTTCTCGTCAACAGAGGCTTCAAGAACACGCTCAGCGCCTACGATCGCAAGGTGGGAAACCTGTGCACGCAGTTCGTCTTTAGCGCGATTAATTTCTTGCTCAATTTCTGCCCGAGCGCCGGCTACCAAACGCTCGCCTTCCGCACGCGCTTGTTCGCGGGCTTCTTCGACCATTTGGGCAGAGCGCTTGTTGGCTTGCTCGAGAATTTGAGATGCCTGCTCTTTGCTTTCACGCAGCGTCTGTTCTGCACGCTCTTGAGCTAGCTCAAGATCACGGGTAGCACGGCTAGCTGCGTCCAAGCCATCAGCAATTTTCTTTTGACGCTCATGAAGCGCGTTGCTGATCGGAGGCCACACATATTTTATGCAAAACCAGACAAAGATCGCGAAGGCGATCGTTTGCCCGATAAGCGTCATGTTGATATTCACAGGGATGTACCTCTGACAAATTCGTGGCGACCGGAGTGAAACAAAACCGAGCGGATAGCCGCTCGGTTAAGCTGCATTAACCGGCAACAACGAAGATCAGGTACATCGCGATACCAACACCGATCATCGGAACGGCGTCAAGCAGACCCGCCATGATGAAGGTTTTGGTTTGTAGCTGGTCGCTTAACTCAGGCTGACGTGCTGTGTTGTCAAGCAGTTTGCCACCCAGCATGGCAAAGCCAAAGCCAGTAGTCAGGGCGCTAACACTGATGATGAAGGCGGCAGCAAGGTAGACGATTTCCATTTTAAAGCTCCTGATAGTGCGTTAGTTTCAAGGGTTAAGGGTATTGTGCAAAACGTTGCTCTGGTTCAGTGATGCTCGTGGGCGGCACTTAAATATACAACCGTCAGCGTTGTAAAAATAAAGGCCTGCAACGAAATCACCAAAATGTGGAAGATGGCCCAAGGCACATCCAACATCCAAATTGCCCAGAAGGGTAACAGGGCGATCAGGATGAAGATAACTTCACCAGCGAACATGGCGCCAAACAAACGGAAGCCAAGGCTGATTGGTTTTACCAACAACCCTACGATCTCAAGGATCAGGTTGAACGGTGCAAGCAGCCAAGTATTGAAAGGTGTCAGCGCTAGTTCTTTCGCAAAACCAGCAACCCCTTTCACTTTGCAGCTGTAGTAAATAATCATTAAGAACACACCGATTGCCATGCCTAACGTGGCATTGATATCAGTGGTCGGTACTATTTTCATATACTCGAAGCCAAGCTTGCCAAACATTTCAGGCAAGTAGTCCACCGGTAGCAGTTTTAAGCTGTTCATGAGCAAAATCCACATGAAAAGCGTCAACGCGATTGGCCCAATATTTTTATTGTGACCATGAAACGTGGAGCGTGTTAGGCCTTCGATGAACTCGACAACCATTTCCACTGCGTTCTGCAGACCGCTGGGGACGCCTGTCGTGGCTGCTTTACCCGCCTTATGAAATAGCCATAGGAACAGAGCACCCATGCCAATAGACCAACCCATCGTATCCAAATGGATAGCCCAAAATCCCATTTCAGTGGCTTCGGCAGAGGTGGACGCAAGCGACCAGCCATTTTCCGGATGCTTACCGAACGTGAGGTTCTGGAGGTGGTGCTGTATGTAATAGATGGCCGATATTTCGTTATCCGCTGCCATACTGCTTCCTCAAGTTTAAGGGGTTGACCGCTCACGTACGAGCCAAGGTGCTAGCCAGTACATGAGTTGGGCCACCACATAGGCGACAAAGAAAAAAGCTGGGTTTGAAGGGGGCACTGATACTAGCACAATCACGAATAGCGCCACCGTCAAACCAAACTTACCTGCAGCTGCCTGATAAAAATTCAGTACATTTTGTTTAGATTGCCGACCTGTGCGGCGTAGACCACGCCACACAAAATAGATGCCTGGCAATATGCTAACCACGCCACCCATCAAGGCTGATAGTGCTGCTTGGCTGCCTGATACGCCGCCAGCAAGTGCCATAATGAGGGCTGTTACTATTAACTGGGCTTGAAATAGCCTTTTAAAATCTAACGTGCGGCGTTTAGCAGTAGAGACATTTTGCACGTTGATCACTACCCCCTACTGCTTTTACCAGCGTTGAGCGTTATTGCCTGACGCCTATCGTCCCACATAACCTTTTAACAAACACCGGCGGATTATAGGGAAGCGCTATCACACCTTCAACCGAAGTTGCACGGATTTGACGCGTTTTAGCAACTACTTGCGACCAAAGGGTTAAAGAAATGGCTATATAACCCGCCTATTTTATAAGCCTGCTATTTAATGTGCGCCAAGATACCGTCTAATTCTTCGAGACTGGTATAGCGAATAGTGACTTTGCCTTTGCCTTTCTGCCCGTGATCTATCGAGACAGGCGCACCTAATAGCTCACCTAAATGAGTTTCTAATCTTGCAACGTCTGGCGTTTTAGCTGTACGTGACTGAGGCGGGATAGGCGCTTGGCTAGTTTGAACCTTTTTGACCAACGCTTCGGTCGCCCGCACAGTAAGGTCATTATTGACCACCTCATGGGCAACCTGACGTTGCTGTGCGCTGTTTAGCGATAGCAGCGCCCGTGCATGCCCCATATCGAGATCACCGCGCTCAAGCAACGTTTGTACTTCAGGATCCAGCGCTAATAAGCGCAATAAGTTAGAGACCTGAGTACGCGATTTACCCACCGCATCGGCTATTTGCTGTTGAGTCAGCTCAAATTCATCACCTAAGCGTTTTAGCGCTAGGGCTTCTTCGATGGCGTTAAGGTTCTCACGCTGAATGTTTTCAATCAGCGCCAGGGCAAGGGCAACTTCATCGGTGACATCGCGAATAACCGCCGGGATTACATCCAGTTCTGCCAGCT
This sequence comes from Halomonas sp. GFAJ-1, assembly GCF_000236625.2. Classification (NCBI taxonomy): domain Bacteria; kingdom Pseudomonadati; phylum Pseudomonadota; class Gammaproteobacteria; order Oceanospirillales; family Halomonadaceae; genus Halomonas; species Halomonas sp. GFAJ-1. The sequence continues at coordinate 14,987 of NZ_AHBC01000027.1, read as the reverse complement.
GAGCAGCACGCCAGCGCCGTTCACCGGCAATAATTTCGTAGCGCTCCTTCCCTACGGGACGCACCACAATGGGCTGCATAACCCCTTGGGCGCGAATAGAATCCGCGAGTTCTTCCAGTGCTTCGGGCTGGATATCCCGGCGAGGCTGATACTTGCCGCGGGAAAGCTGGCCTAAGGGCAGACGCTCTAGGCGTTCCGCTGACGCATCATGGGAGGCAGCTGGCAATAACGGAGCGCCTGCGCTATCTAGCGTAGCACCACCGGTTAAATCTAAACTGTCACGACGACGGGCGCCCGCACCAATCAGGGCATCCAGGCCACGTCCTAGCGCGCGTTTACGCGTCATTCGCTTCCCCTCGAACTTTTAGCAATACGTAACTGCGACATCGTTATAGCGACAGTCGACGAATCATCTCTTTCGCTAGCACCCGATATGCCTGGCTGCCGCGTGAAAAGCGCGCGTATTGAGTCACAGGAAGCCCGTGACTAGGCGCCTCAGCAACTTTTACATTGCGCGGAATAGTCGTTTTTAACAACGCATCACCGAAAAATTCCCGCAGCTGTTTGTCAACTTCCCGAGTTAAGCTGGTGCGCTTATCGTACATGGTGCGCAAAATGCCAGAAATCGCCAGCTCAGGGTTAACACTCTGTTTGATCTGCTCCACTGTATCAAGCAGTGCTGACAACCCTTCCAGCGCGTAAAACTCGCATTGAAGCGGGATGAGTACGCCATCCGCTGCTGTCAGTGCGTTAACGGTAAGCATATTAAGCGACGGCGGACAGTCGATGAGCACCACATCGTAGTCATCGGCCACCGCGTTAAGCGCTAGCGATAAACGGCTTTGGCGCTGGTCGATGTCCAGTAGCTCTACTTCGGCCGCGGTCAAATCGCCGTTGCCGGGCAACACATCAAACTTTACCGGCAGGTTACGCACGATAACTTCGTTCGCAGTTGCCTCCCCCAGCAGTACATCGAGAACGCTTTTATCCAGCTCATATTTGTCGATGCCGCTGCCCATACTGGCATGCCCTTGTGGGTCTAAATCAACCAGCAGTACACGGCGATCCAGCGCTGCCAAGCTGGCCGCTAGATTTACGGCTGAGGTGGATTTGCCCACGCCGCCTTTTTGGTTGGTCAGGGCAATGATCTGGCTCACTACTCAACTCCTTTTGGGGTCAGAATCAACAGCTGCCGCTCGGCCGTTTCAAAAGGTACGCTCAACAGATGACGCTCTTGGAGCACGATACCTGGAGGTAATTGTTTCAATTCTTCATCGGCGCCGGGGCCTTTCATGGCTAGCCACTGTCCGTCTGCCGCCGGTAATGCTTGGGTGAGCGTGACAAAATCCACCAAGCTAGCAAACGCGCGTGAAATGACTTGGTCAAACGCCTGGCCGTTAAACTGCTCAACGCGCACTTGGGTGGGTGTGACGTTGTTAAGGGCTAACTCCATCACCGCTTGGCGTTGAAAGCGTACTTTCTTACCGTTGCTATCAAGCAGCGTTACCTGCAGTTCAGGCTTGAGAATTGCTAACACTAATCCCGGCAGCCCTGGCCCAGCGCCTACATCAAGCAACCTTGGCCCATGCACATAAGGAGCCACAGCGGCGCTATCAAGCACGTGACGGGAGACCATCTCTTCCACATCACGCACTGCGGTGAGGTTATAAGCCTTGTTCCACTTATGCAACAAAGCCAACAGCGCCAGCAGCTGTTCGCGCTGCAAGGGGGTAGCGCCCACATTAAGCGCGGCCAAGCCTTCATCCAAACGGGGCGCAACGCCAGTGGGTAAGCTCTTTATCAGAGGCTGCAAAGGGTTCATCCGTTAACTACCTCAGAACTACTCACCAAACGACGCTTTTTCAAATGGACTAATAAAATCGATATCGCCGAGGGCGTTACGCCCGAGATGCGTGCTGCATGTGCCAGCGTTTCCGGTCGTGCTTCACTCAGCTTCTGGCGAATCTCGTTAGAGAGGCCCTCTACGCGGTCATAGTCTAGTCCAGCAGGTAGCGGCGTTGCTTCATGACGCTTTAGCTTATCGATCTCGTCCTGTTGACGCTCGATGTAACCCTGGTATTTCGCCTGAATTTGTACTTGCTCAGTAACGGCATCGTCTTCAACGCCAGCCTCTTCCAAACCAGGCAACGTTGAAATATCAGCGTAAGTAAGTTCAGGACGCTTGAGTAGATCGCTTAAGCAGTACTCACGTGGCAATGGCTTGCCGGTTTTTTCAGCAATTTTATCTGCTGCAGGGGTATTTGGCTGCACCCATACGGTGGCTAGCCGCGCTGTTTCACGCTCGATGGCTTCGCGTTTCTCGCTAAAGGCTGCCCAGCGGGTATCGTCTACCAGACCAAGTTCACGGCCTTTTTCGGTCAGGCGAAGATCGGCGTTGTCTTCGCGTAGCAGAAGACGGTATTCCGCCCGAGATGTGAACATGCGGTAGGGCTCTTTGGTGCCCATGGTGATTAAGTCATCTACCAGTACGCCCAGGTAGGCTTCATCACGGCGGGGGTACCACGCCTCAAGCTGTTTTGCGCGCCGTGCGGCGTTTAGGCCAGCCAGCAGCCCCTGGGCACCTGCTTCTTCATAGCCGGTAGTGCCGTTGATTTGCCCGGCAAAAAACAGGTTGTGGATAAATTTAGTTTCCAGCGAGTGTTTCAAATCCCGCGGATCGAAGAAATCGTACTCGATGGCATAGCCAGGACGCGTAATGTACGCGTTTTCTAAGCCTTTGATCGAGCGCACGACCTGTAGCTGCACATCAAAAGGCAGCGAGGTTGAAATGCCGTTGGGATAGAGTTCGTGGGTATCTAACCCTTCAGGTTCGATAAACACCTGATGGCTCGATTTATCGGCAAAGCGGTGCACTTTGTCCTCAATCGACGGGCAGTAGCGCGGACCAATCCCTTCAATCACGCCGGAGTACATCGGCGAACGATCTAAGTTACCCAGAATAATCTCGTGGGTACGCTCGTTGGTGTGCGCGATATGGCAGCTCACCTGCTGGGGATGCATTTCCCGGGAGCCGAGGTAAGACATCACCGGAGTAGGCGTATCGCCTGGCTGCTCTTCCAATTGGGAAAAATCAACCGTCTTGGCATCGATACGTGGCGGCGTCCCGGTTTTCAGCCGGTCAACGTGAAACGGCAACGCACGCAGCCGCTCTGCAAGCGCGTTCGAAGGTGGGTCACCCGCGCGGCCACCGCGGCTTTGATCTAACCCGATGTGGATAACACCACCCAGGAAGGTACCGGTTGAGAGCACGACAGATTCCGCGTGGAAGCGAATGCCTGTTTCGGTCACGACGCCGCGTACGGTGTGATTATCCACAATCAGATCACCTGCCGCCTGCTGAAAAATCGTCAGGTTGGGCTGGTTTTCCAGCATGCCGCGAATGGCTGATTTGTAGCGAATGCGGTCCGCTTGAGCGCGGGTTGCTCGTACTGCTGGTCCTTTGCGTGCGTTAAGCACACGAAACTGGATGCCGCCGAGGTCCGTGGCTAGCCCCATTGCACCACCAAGTGCATCGATTTCTTTCACCAGGTGGCTTTTGCCGATCCCACCAATCGCCGGGTTGCACGACATTTGGCCGAGCGTCTCGATGTTGTGGGTCAGCAATAGGGTTTGACAACCCATACGAGCAGAGGCCAATGCGGCTTCAGTTCCCGCATGGCCACCGCCGATGACAATCACGTCAAAGCGGTCGGGATAGTTCAAGAGACACCTCGTCTTGTGCCAGTTGGCACGGATGATGTGGTCAGTAAATCGATACTGACGAAATAAGCTCGCCAGTATAAACCTCCTGTGGGTAACCGTCAGGTTTTTCCACACCCCAAATAACTACTTCACCTATTATTAATAACAAAATAAAAATATATAAGAGAAGTTCTGTTAATGCTGTAATTACTGGTGTGGACAAAATCTGTGCATAACTAACTTTTTCCCAATAAAAACATTTATTTAAATTGTTGGTATTTAGGCGTTTAAACGGAGGAGTGCCTGCGTAGAAGCGGTGTTTGAGCTGTGGATGAAAAAGTGACTTACACACAGGGCCAGCTAATAAGAGGTTATCCACCTCGCCATACCGAGTTTGTTACCGCACCTGTGAACAAGGCATCAGCCGAACACTAGAAGTGCTGATAGGTGTCCATGGCAAGGGATGTAGAGCCGAAGAGTTACAAAACTAAAAAATAGTATCCACAGGCAAAAAAAATGGCCTGTCGCACTGACAGGCCATAAAACGGGCAGATATTAGTGGTTTTCGGTCCCCCTAATGCTTTAACACGCGTGCTAAAAATGATTGGGTACGCTCATGTTGTGGGGTATCGAAGAGTTGTTCAGGGGAACCTTGCTCGGTGATTTCTCCTTTGTGAATAAAAATAATCCGGTCAGCCACCTCTCGTGCAAAGCTCATTTCGTGGGTGACGATCACCATGGTCATGCCCTCTTTAGCTAGTTCACGCATGGCATCCAGTACTTCACCGATCATTTCAGGGTCAAGCGCTGAGGTTGGCTCATCGAACAGCATTAGCCGTGGTTCCATGGCCAACGCACGGGCTAGCGCAACGCGCTGTTGCTGGCCACCAGAGAGCTGGCTTGGGTACTTATCAGCTTGATCGGCAATGCCCACGCGCTCAAGCAGTCGTTGAGCCGTTTCTTGGGCGTCCTGGCGGCTCCAGCCGCGCACTTTCATCGGAGCAAGGGTGATATTGTCCCGCACGCTTAGGTGGGGAAACAGGTTAAATTGCTGAAACACCATGCCCACTTCGGTACGAATGGTTTGCAGCGCTTTGCCGCTTTTGCCGTGGGGTAGCAGTTCATTGCTATCCACCACTAGCGAGCCAGATTGAAACTCTTCTAGGCCGTTAATGCAGCGAATCAACGTCGATTTACCGGAGCCACTGGCACCAATCACGACGACCACCTCACCAGGAACAATCTCAAGATCAATATTATTGAGTACGTGCAGGCTGCCAAAATGCTTGTTGAGCTGCTGCATACGCACAATGGGCTGTGTTGCGTTATTCATTGCGCTTGTCCTTATTGTCCGACGAGGCCTCTGCGCTCTAATTGACGCAGCAAGATGGAGAGAGTCCAGGTAATGGCGAGGTACATTAGCGCCACCATGAAGTAGACCTCAAGGGCGGTAAACGTGGTCGCAATATAGATCTGGCCTTGGCGTACCAGCTCACCTACCCCGATAACGGAAAACAGCGATGTGTCCTTAATACTGATAATACCTTGGTTGCCCAAGGGCGGGATCATGCGGCGAAACGCTTGGGGCCAAATGACGTAGCGAAACGCTTGGGAGCGGGATAGCCCGAGCGAGAGCGATGCCTCGCTTTGGCCTCGTTCGATGGATTGAACCCCACCACGCACAATTTCAGAGATATATGCCCCTGAATTAATAGCAATGGCGGCAATACCGGCCACCAACGCGTTAATAGGGCTGCCCAGTAGCTGCGGCAAGCCATAAAAAATAAACAGCACCTGAACAAGAATAGGGGTCCCGCGAAATACTTCGACATAGAAAATGGCGGGCCAGCGTAACCAGCGATGGCGGCTGATGCGCAGTAGGCCGAATAAAATCCCGATAAAGAAGCCGATGGCGAGACCGCCAAACGAAATCATAAGCGTCCAGGGGATACCTGGCAGCAAGTGGGGAATTGAGCGAAACGCTGCCGCCCAATCAAACTGAAAAGTGACGTCCACGTGTCTTTCTCCTGAAAGGCAACCAAACAACGCAGGGCCGGGGGCGAGGCCGCCCGGCCCTGTATTAGTCATTCACTGTATAACGAAGGATTAATCGTCGCTGGGCGTTTCACCGAACCACTTTTCGTAGATTTCATCGTAGGTGCCATCTTCGCGCATGGCTGCCAGCGCTTCGTTAGCGGGTTCTACCCACTGGCTGCCTTTATGGAACACGATGCCGTACTGCTGGCCTTCATACAGCGGGCCGACCACTTTAGTGCGGCCTTCGCCCCGGGTTTGGGAGAAGTAGGCAACGTTAGGGGCATCGTAAAAGGCAGCGTCGACGTTACGGCCTAACAGCGCCATATACATATCGCTGTTACCGGGATAGGGGGTGATGTCGGCATCGTCACCCAGCTGCTCTTGAAGGAAGTCGTAGCTGGTGGAGCCGATACGGGTAGCAATGGTGAGGCCGGCGAGGTCTTCGATGGTTTCAACATCATCGTTATCCGCTCGGACAATGATTTGCAGACCTGAGTCGTAGTAGGGGTCGGAGAAATCGACGATCTCTGCGCGCTCTTCGGTAATCGTGACACCTGCAATGGCAATCTCTTGGCTACCGGTTTGCACGGCTGGAATAATTCCGGCGAATTCCATGGTAGTTAGGTTGACCTCAAAGCCTGCACGATCGGCGACTTCATTAATGATATCCATATCGAAACCGATCATTTCACCGGTTTCGGGATCCATCATTTCAAAAGGGACAAAGCTTGGGTCGGTGACCACGTTGACGGTGGGCGTCTCGGCCATGGCGGAGGTAGCCATGCTGGCAAGACCAAAGGTGACAGCAGTGGCAATGACCGACTTTTGAATAGTGAGTTTCATTAGTTTCCCCGTGTTTTATGTTGTTGTTAGCGATATTTAAAGAAGGTGTTTCTTTAAAAATCGGGTTAACAACCGTTATTGACCTTTTAACCTTGGCGAGAAACCGCCAAGGCGTCAAGTCACGGGGAGAGCTTGCTACCAACGTTGGTTAGACCATAAAAGAGGCGCCACAGCCGCAGGTGGTGGTGGCGTTGGGGTTTTGCACCCGGAAACGCGCGCCGGCAAGACCTTCTTCGTAATCGATGGTTGAGCCGACTAAATACTGATAGGAGAGTGGATCGACCACCAGAGTGGCAGTGCCAAACTCGATAAGCGTATCGTCTTCGGCGACGTTTTCAGCGAAATCAAAACCGTATTGAAACCCTGAACAGCCGCCGCCGGTCACGTAAACGCGTAGTTTCAGCGCTGGGTTGCTCTCTTCTTCAATTAACGCGTTGATACGACTGCGTGCGCTATCAGATAAAAGTAGAGGGGTTGGAACAAAAGCTTCTGCACCGCTCATGGGTACCTCCCGCGAGCTTTAAAGAACGAATAATCGGCATTAGAGAATTATTATGGGTAATTCCCAGCAAAAGGGTCAACTATTGCTGGGAATTAGTGAAGGCTTACGGCATTAAGGCGGGGGCTGTTAGGCCGGTATTCTCTTCAAAACCAAACATTAAGTTGAGATTTTGAATCGCCTGGCCCGAAGCGCCTTTGACCAGGTTATCAATTACCGAGAGCACCACGACGGTATTGCCGTTGCCCGGACGGTGGATAGCTAAACGGCAGGTATTGTTGCCTTTCACGCTGCGTGTTTCCGGGTGGCTACCTGCAGGCATTACATCCACAAACGGTTCGTTGGCATAACGCTGCTCAAACAGCGCCTGTAAATCGTCGGGTTCACTGGTGAGTGTGCTGTAGAGCGTCGCGTGAATACCGCGAATCATCGGTGTTAGGTGGGGGACAAAGGTGAGTCCTACCGGATGTTGCTGCATATCCCCCAAGCCTTGGCGAATTTCCGGTAAATGACGATGACCCGCCGCGCCATAGGCTTTCATGGATTCGCTGGCTTCAGCTAAAAGTGACGCCACTTTGGCCCCACGGCCAGCGCCGGTAACCCCTGATTTACAGTCGGCGATTAGCTGGCTTGGGTCGATTAGTCCAGCTTCTAAAAGCGGCAGGTAGCCAAGTTGAACAGCCGTTGGATAGCAGCCAGGTACGGCAATTAAGCGGGCATTTTTAATCGCTTCACGATGCATTTCTGGCAGGCCGTAGACGGCTTCTTTTAGAAGCTCTGGTGCGCCGTGGGGCTGGTCGTACCATTGGCTCCACTCCGCTGCATCGCGCAGGCGAAAATCCGCCGATAGGTCGATGACCCGCGTACCGTTATCGAGCAGTTCCCCGGCAAGGGCGTGGGCCACGCCGTGGGGTGTGGCAAAAAACACGGCATCCATCGCCCCTAGTGCGTTGGCATCGGGTTCGCTAAACGCCAGCGTATCGTAGTGGCCGCGCAGGTTGGGGTACATATCGCACACCTTAACGCCCGCTTCCGATCGTGAGGTAATCGCTTCTACGCTAACGTGGGGGTGCTGGGCGAGAAGCCTTAAGAGCTCTACACCGGTGTAACCCGTACCGCCGACAATACCAACCTTAATCACAAACCACTCCTTGCGCGTTGAGCACGTTATGTCTTAACAATAAAGCGCTAGTCATAAACAGCCTTATTAAATGGAAACAGGCTGTCGAAGCGTATCAAGCTATGATACACAAGAGGCGTCCCCCATAAGAGCGCTCAATGGTACGAACCCTAATAACCACTGTGTTAGCTAACTCGGGTACCCTGATAGAACCCTTCGTAACCTAAGCGCAAGGATGGTCGCTGTGGCACGCTTTTCCCGATCAGATTTCACCTTAGAGAGTTTTCGTCGCCAATTAGCGAACGTGGATGCCCTACCGCAGCTATGCGTGCTGGGGCTGATGTCAGGAGTGATTACTGGCGCGTTGATGGTAGCCTTTCGCTTACTGCTCGAGGCGGGCGCGGCGCTCTATATGCCTGAGGGTGACCCGGAAGCCTTTGAAGGTTTGGCACCATGGCTGCGGGCGCTACTGCCAATAGTAGCGGTAAGCCTCGTGGGCACGCTGCTATATCGTCAAAAAGCCACGGCACGTAAGTTGGGGGTAGGGCATGTCATTGAGCGCCTTACCTATCACCAAGGGCGTTTTCCCCTGCGCAACTGGTTAAACCAGTGGTGGGTGGGGGCAGTGTCTGTTTTAGGTGGGCTTTCTGCTGGGCGTGAAGGGCCTGCTATCCACTTGGGCGCTGCTGCATCCAGCGGCTTAGGTCTTAAGCTTCGCTTGCCTAACAATAGCCTGCGCGTATTAGTTGCCTGCGGTACCGCCGCGGGCATTTCAGCCTCGTTTAACACGCCGATTGCTGGGGTGATCTTCGCCATGGAGGTGGTGATGATGGAGTACACCCTGATGAGCTTTATGCCGGTTATTCTGGCATCGACCATGGGCGCGCTGGTGGCCCAAATGGCTTATGGCAACGAACCCGCATTTCGTATCCCCGAAGTGGCGTTGGGTTCATTGATGAACCTGCCTTGGGTGGTGGTGATAGGGTTGGTGATTGGCCTGTTGGCGGGGCTGTTCATTCACATATCTCGCAGCCAACAGCTGCAGGCGTGGCCACTATGGCTGCGCTTAGCGCTGGTGGGTGTTGCAACCGGCGCCGTGGCCTGGTGGTTTCCCGAAGTGCAGGGCATTGGTTACGACAGCGTTGCCGCGGCACTTAATAATCAGCTTGAACTCAATGTGCTGTTTGCCCTGATGATTGCCAAACTGCTGATTACCGCGATTACCGTCGCGGGGGGAGTACCCATTGGCATTATTGGCCCGGTACTAGTGATAGGCGCTGCCACTGGCGCGTTAGGGGGGATGTTAGGCGGTTGGCTATGGCCAGATAAAGCCGCAGACCCTGGGGTGTATGCCATGCTGGGGATGGCAGCGATGATGGGGGCGGTGCTTCAAGCGCCGCTGGCAGCGTTGATGGCGCTGCTTGAGCTAACCCACTCGCCGAACATTATGCTGCCGGGCATGTTAGTGGTCGTAGTGGCCTGCTTAACGTCACGCCAGCTAATAGGCTGTGAGGGCTTTTTTATTAGCTCGGTACGTTACGGTTTGCACCCCCTTCAGCAGCCGTTGATGCAGGCGCTTTCGCGGGTTTCTGTGCCCGCGGTGATGGAGCGGCAGCTGGTGCGTACTGAGCGCATGATAACGCCAGCCCATGCCCGTCGTTTGTTAGAAACTAGCCCCGTTTGGCTGGTGATTGAGCGCTCAAGCAGTGAAAAACCGGTGCTGGCGTTAAAGGCTGCGGAACTTGCCCGCTGGTTGCTGGAGCACGATAAAGCGCTTGAGGGAGAAACCCCACGAGAAGATGAATTGATCGACTTGCTTGAAGTTCCTGGGCAGCGTCTAGAGATGTCGCCTATCGCTTTGCAGGCAACGCTTTCGGAAGCGTTTTTAACATTGCAGGCGGATACCCTGGATGCGCTCTACGTGGTACACGGCAATCGACCAAAGCATCAGCGTATTTCAGGTATCATTACCCGTGATGCCATCGAGCGTTACTATCACTACGTTGACCCACTCAGTGTTGAAAATCACAGCACTGAAAAAAAGCACTGAATCCCATGCTGCTATTTTCCAGCAATGACCCCACCGCCTAAGGAGAGACCATGTATTTATGGATAAAAGCCATTCATTTAATGGCTGTTATCACTTGGTTTGCCGCGCTATTTTATTTACCGCGCCTATACGTTTACCACGCCATGGCCCGGGACAAAGGCGATGAACAGGCCATAGGCTATTTCAAAACCATGGAGCGTAAGCTGTATCGGGGCATTATGACGCCCTCAATGATTGTGGTACTGATCTTTGGCGGTTGGCTGCTCTATTTGGTGCCCGCGTGGTTTAGCCAAGGCTGGATGCACGCCAAGTTAGCGCTGGTCGCGCTGCTGATCGCTTATCACCATATATGTCTCATTTATTTAAAACAATTTGAACAAGCCCGCTGCACCAAAAGCCACGTGTTTTTCCGCTGGTTTAACGAAGCGCCCGTCATTGCGTTAATCGCAATTATTATTCTTGCGGTGGTGAAGCCCTTTTGATGCGCCAACCTCTTCCTCCCGTGGTATTAGTGCTTGCAGGCCACGACCCAACCGGCGGTGCTGGGCTAGTGGCCGATAGTGAAGCGATTAGGGCCTGTGGCGGTTGGGCGGTGACAATCCCTACCGCGCTAACCGTGCAAAATTGTCACGATGTGATGCGAATTTTACCCGCCGATCCCGGCGCCATGCGCCAAATGGCCGAGGCGTTAGGTGATATGCAGATTGCCGCGATTAAACTTGGCCTACTAGCCGATGAGCCAACGCTGCGTGCGGCAGAGCAAATTATTCGCCGGTTTCCAGGCGTACCGGTGGTGGCTGACCCGGTGCTTAAAGCAGGGGGGGGAACTGAGTTATCCACACCTGCTTTGCAGAAACTGTATGTGGACCGTTTATTACCCCTTGTGGATATTTTAACCCCCAACCGTTTTGAGCTTGCTGCGCTGACACCTGAGGTCACCGCGCCTTTTGACGATACGGCGCGTGCTGTGGTCTTACTATCAAAGGGTTGCCAAGCGATTTTAGTGACGGCAACCGACGACCCTCTGCCGGGCAACACGCAGCAAGTGATACATACCCTCCACTCACCAGATACCACCCGCCAGTGGCAATGGCCTCGCTTACCAGAAATCTTTCACGGCTCTGGCTGCACGCTCGCATCAGCAATTGCTGCACGATTAGCCGTGGGTGAGCGCTTACCATCGGCTTGTGAACAGGCGCAGCACTTTACCTGGGAAAGCCTGTCTCAAGGCTATCAGCCACCCAGTGGTCAGTGCTTGCCCAATCGCTTGCCATACCCTGTACGTTTTTGATCTCATTGGCGGTAAACCATTTATATTGAGGATGCCATGACCACATCTGCTGAACTGTTTGACCTCGCGAGTCGCCATATCCCGGGTGGCGTTAACTCGCCTGTCCGTGCGTTTAAAGGCTTACATCGCCCACCAGTATTTATGGAGCGTGCTCAAGGCGCTTATCTGTTTGATGTGGAGGGTAACCGCTACGTAGATTATGTTGGCTCCTGGGGGCCGATGATTACTGGTCATGCTGACCAAGACGTACTGGCAGCAGTGCGCGCGCGACTGGATAACGGCCTCTCCTTCGGTACGCCAACGGCGGTTGAAACCACCATGGCGGATCTTCTCTGCGAGATGATCCCCACCATGGAGATGGTGCGCATGACCAGCTCGGGCACTGAGGCGACGATGTCGGCCATTCGCCTAGCACGAGGTACGACAGGACGGGACAAGATTGTTAAATTTGAAGGTAATTACCACGGCCACTCGGACTCACTGCTTGTTAAGGCGGGTTCCGGCGCGTTAACTCACGGCGAACCCAGCTCGCCCGGTGTGCCCGCTTCACTTGCTGAACACACCATTACCCTCTCGTTTAACGACCCTGAAGGGGTTGAGGCGTGTTTTGCAGAAATCGGTGAGCAGATTGCCTGTATTATCGTGGAGCCGGTTGCGGGCAATATGAACTGTATTCCCCCCCAGCCTGGTTTCTTGGAAACGTTGCGCCGGGTGTGTAATGAATCCGGCAGCATCTTGATTTTTGATGAAGTCATGACTGGCTTCCGGGTCGCGTTAGGTGGTGCTCAAGCACATTACGGTGTCACGCCCGACCTCACCTGCTTAGGTAAAATTGTTGGCGGTGGCATGCCCGTCGGGGCGTTTGGCGGTAAACGCGAAATTATGCAAAATATCTCGCCGCTGGGACCGGTTTATCAGGCGGGTACGCTTTCCGGTAATCCGCTGGCCATGGCCGCAGGGGTTACTCTGTTAACCAAGCTCCAGATGCCAGGCTTCCATGATGCGCTGACTCAACGGGTGCAAACGCTTTGTACTGGTTTGCAAGAGCGTGCTAACGCAGCGCGTGTTCCGATGATGACCCAATCCGCAGGCGGCATGTTTGGCGTTTTCTTTACGTCGCAATCCCGTGTGGATAACTTTGCTCAGGCCACCGCTTGCAACCCTGACGCTTTCCGTCGCTTCTTTGGCGCCATGCTCGACCACGGTGTGTATCTTGCTCCTTCCGCTTATGAAGCTGGCTTTATGTCTAGCGCTCATACACCGGAAGATATTCAGCTCACCTTGGATGCCGCAGAAAAAGCCTTCTCTGTTATGTAACGCAAAGTAACGGAGGTCTGCTTCTACTGCTACACTGCAAGAGCCGCTCATTGTGAGCGGCTCTTGTGGTTAATGAGGTAGGCAAGCATGAAAGGGCAAACGGCTTGGCATGGTAAATTGTTTAATTACGCACTTTTAACCGCTGTAACTACCCTGGGTGTACCCTTAAGCGCAACTGCTGCACAGGAGCAAGCTATGACAAAGATTCACATTACAATGAGTGGCTCGCCAGGCGCTGAATTTTCCGCCGAGTGGCGTATCACTCATAACGATGAAACCATTGAACACCCCGAAACACGCGGCACAGTTCCTGCTGAATTTACCTTTGAAGGCTCCACCTTAGTAGGCACGGTAAAACTGCTAAGTGATGACGAGCGTTTAGAAGTAGATATCGTTAAAGGTAGTAACCGCTCGCGCTCCTCTACCCAAGGGAAAGGCGGCACCTTAACGGTAATGGTACGTTAACGATTAAATAAAAACACAAAAAACCGCCCCGATAGGGCGGTTTGAGAGCATTGGTTAACCAAGGATTAGTACTGGATGGTAGAAGCCCGGTTGCCACTTCCCATTTGATTAACAGTAGCAGAGGCATTGGCTGCGCTATCTTGGGTTATAGTGGAAATGTTATTCCAACCAGAACCTACGTGCTGTTGAGTAACGGAAGCAAAATGACTGGCGCTGCCGGTTTGTAAAATATGCGATTCATTGATAGTGTTATAGACGCCATTGCCAGATTGTATAACGTTGGCTTCATGGCCGTCACCAAACTGTAGGATGTTTGATGCGTCAAATCCTCCTGATTGAGAAACATCAGCAACGTTATTATCGCCCCGTTGGTAAATAGTAGAAAGTGCATCATTACCACTTTGTGTGACTGTTACTTCGTTACCACCGCCGACTTGGTCTGCGTAAGAGTCGTTATCGCTGCCTGATTGCGTGATAACTGCTGAGTTGCCTGCGCCTGCATTACGACTATCTTGGAAGACGTAAGACTCATTGTCATTGCCAGTTTGCATTAAATATGCATCGTTATCGTTACCACGTTGACGCATCATGTTTAGACCATCATTTCCGTGCTGCTGTGCGTCAGCATAGTTATCTTGGCGGCCTTGTTTAATGAAGCTTTCGTTAGCTGCACCACTTTGCTCTGACCATGCAACGTTACCAGAGGCTCCGCCCGTTAAAATCCCTTGCTCAATAATCGATTTATGATCAGCACCTGTTTGTGAAATTTGAGCACGGTTTTGATTTGCTCCCAACTGAGTTACACGTGCTTGGTTAGCATTGCCGTCTTGGAATACGTTAGCTGTTGCATCATAGCTTAAGTCTTGCTCAACAGAGGAGACGTTGTCGTTACCTTGTTGATCAACATAAGCGCTTAATGCATCACCCGTACCGGTTTTATTTTGCGTTACTGTTGATTGGTTGTCAGTGCCACCGCCCTGCAATACACTTGCAACGTTGCCAGTTGTACTTGATAAAGTTGTTGTCTGATTAATGGTTGACTCATTACCATTAGCTGTACTTCCGGTCATAGCATCTAGATCACCCTGAAAACCACTGAACTCACCGTTACGAGGTATAGGGAAACCTGACGTTGTCCATGCATCATTATCGATGGGGGTGTTCAAGTTATCTAGCCCCCACCCTCCCCCTTGAGCTGGTGATGTAACACTATTGTATTGTAAGTTATTTTGTTCTTGTACCGTTTGTTGAGCAAAAGCAGCACCACTTAAAGCAAGGCTAACAGCAGCGGCGAGTGCGGTCATTTGAAGTTTCATGGTCTTTCCCCTTTTTTCGATCGTCTTGCTTTGGTTGTTTACTGAGAGACTTTTGTCAACTCAGTAGGTATCGATAGCGACTGGCCGTGCCTGCCCCGAGAAGTTCTGTTGTTCGACGCTGATGCTACGTAAGCCGCTGCCCGATTGTGAAAGCGTAATATCACTGCTAAAACCGATTTGGTGAATATTGGCATCTAATGAAAAGCTATTGCCAAGTTGTTTAATGTTAGCAACATGGTTGTTGCCTACTTGCAATATAATGCCGATATTGCTGCCATTCTCTTGTTGAATACTGGCTTGGTTTTGATTTCCCCGTTGATAAATATGAGCAAAGTTACCTAGCTGGT